>JAQGPC010000041.1 GCA_028293285.1 Pedosphaera sp. | reverse complement strand
AGCCAGCCCCGCCCGGTGCCCGATATGAGGCATTAATTGAACTTTTGCGCACTGCCGAGACTCTCTGGAATGCAAGCCGCGTATTCTTCGCGCGCTGGGACTTGAGCCCCAGTCAATTTAATGTCCTCAACCTGCTTCATGATCAACCGGATGGCTGCAGCCAGATTGAACTGAGCCGGCAATTAATCATGCACCGCTCAAATATCACCGGCCTGGTGGATCGCCTCGAAGCGCGCAGCTTGGTTCGACGGCAGGATAGCCCGACCGATCGCCGCGCATTTAATGTGGTATTAACCAAGGCTGGCCGGAAATTGATCCAGCAAATCCGGCCACATTATCATCAGGCCGCCGAGAAAGTCTGGGGCAATATGTCGGCCCAACGTGCCAAACAATTAGTGTCTGAATTGGCAACCGTGAGTGCCCAGGCTGAACGCATTGCAAATGATCCTTAAAGCTCCATCAGCAAATCCTAATCCCGTTTCTATGGTGGAGAAAGGAGACGGAGCGGATGGTAATTCCAGTCTGAACTGGAAAGAGATAGTACTGCTGGCTGCAAGCGCGGTTATCTCCTTTCAACTCGCGTACTTCTTTTCCGCACTAAGCTCGCTTATCTTGGTTTATTTATTCTGCCTGTTTCAACTCACGCGACTTCGCTCGGGTAGGCACGCGTTCTATACCGGACTCAGCATTGGATTCCTTGCTTGTGCTCCGCAACTAACCTGCTTCTGGTCAATTTTTCATGCAGCCGCCATTCCGCTCTGGATCATGCTCGCCTTCTGGACGGCTATGTTCGTTACTTTGGGTCGTCTATGTCGGGTGCATTTCGGAAAACGATACGCTGCCCTGCTCATCCCATTCATTTGGACCGGCCTGGAATATTTTCGTAGCGAATTGTACTATCTGCGCTTTTCCTGGCTTAATGCCGGGTATGTTTTTTCAGACAACCTGCCATGGGTGCCCCTTAAGTATCTCGGTGTTTATGGCATGGGCTTTTTCCTGATGGGACTAATTAGCCTAACCAGCCTATTCAACTCCAAAGGACGCATTCTCGCTGGCACTTTAATTTTAGCCGCTCTGGGCGTTCTAACGAATCTGCCACCTCTTAAAAGCTCCTACATCAATATTCCACCCGGCAATTTACAGGTCGCTGGAGTACAATTGGAATTCCCCTCTGAATCCGTGGTTATTTCGTGCTTGGATAAACTTATTAAAAAGTATCCTGAAGCTCAACTGCTCGCTCTAAGCGAATATACGTTCGATGGACCAGTTCCCGAAAAAGTAAAGGCATGGTGCCGGGAACATCAGCGACATCTAATCATTGGAGCAAAAGATCCTGTCTCAAACTCGCAATTCTTTGACACAGCTTTTGTCATCGGCCCGACGGGTGAGATCATTTTCCGACAAGCCAAGAGTGTTCCCATCCAATTTTTTAAAGATGGCTTGCCCGCCACTGAACAAAAATTATGGGAATCTCCCTGGGGGAAAATCGGAATTTGCATCTGTTACGATTTGAGTTACAGCCGGGTGACTGATCAATTAATTCGCTTGGGCGCGCAAGCCATCATCGTTCCAACCATGGATATTGTCGATTGGGGCAGGCATCAGCATGAATTGCATGCGCGCGTTGCACCTATCCGCGCAGCCGAATACGGAGTTCCCATTTTTCGTCTCGCGAGTTCCGGCATCTCGCAATGCGTTCATCAAACTGGAGAAGTTTTGGAAAGCGCCCCGTTTCCCGGCGATGAGGCAATGATTTCAGGCTCGCTCGATTTAAAAAATCCCGGCAAGTTACCACTCGACCGCATCATTGCCCCGTTGTCAGTCTGCGTCACTGGCATCGTCATTATTTGGCTGGTATTTGCGACTTTCAGTAAAAATCAGAAGCAACCATTTCGAACCTAACCATCATGAGAGTTTTCTTTCGATTTCTGCTCCGGCTATTGTACCGTTTCCGCGGCTACAATGAGACGGTGCTTCAAACGCCCGGGCCAGTGCTGCTGTTGCCCAATCACACCTCGTGGATTGACTGGCTTTTCCTGGTGGTCTGTCTTGATAAAGATTGGAAATTTGTCGTCTCCAGCGTCTCGGCCCAGACAAGTTGGCTGCACCGGAAAATAATGTTGAACGAGCGCACCTTCCCCATCGATACCAACTCCCCTTACGCGGTAAAGCGCATGGCCGAACATTTGCAGGCCAACGGTCGCCTGGTTTTATTTGGCGAAGGCCGCCTTTCGCGCACTGGCGCCCTGATGAAGCTATTTGAGGGTACCGGCTTCTTGCTGCACAAGACCCAGGCTAAGGTCATTACCTGTTATCTTCGCGGCGCTAGTCTGTTACCACTCTCCCCTAATCCAAGTGAAAAAAAGTGGTTCCCAACCGTGACCGCCCATTTCAGCAACGTGCTGACTCCACCAAAGTCGGAACATACCAGCACTGCCAAAGCGCGGGCACAAATGACCAACTGGCTGCGAGACCAGATGATTCAACAACAATTCGATGTAGAAATGGAATTTGGGCCGAAGGATGTCCTGACCGCCATTATCGAAACCACTCACCAACGCCCCAAACAGATCGCTCTGGAAGACGCCACACGCCAACCGCTTACTTATCGTCGTCTGCTTGTTGGAGCGGATGTTTTAGCGCACCCCTTACAAACGGCATTATCATCGAGCGGAGAACACGTAGGTATTTTGCTGCCGAACGTAAATGCCTTGCCAGTCCTCATCATTAGCTTGTGGCATCTCGGCAAGGTTCCCGCCGTTCTGAATTTTTCCACAGGTGCGGCCACGATGTTGGCCTGTGCTCAATTGGCCGGCGTGAAGCAGATAATTACTTCTCGAGCCTTCCTTGAAAGAGCAAAACTAAAAATTGATCCCTTAACTGACGCGGGCATTCAATTCATCTACCTGGAAGATTTGCGAACACAAATCAAAGGCAGCCAAAAGTTTTTTTCGCTCCTGCGGATGACCTTAAGTCCGGATTCTCTAAGAAACCCAAATCTGCCTCCCACGGCAGTCATTCTTTTCACCAGTGGGTCGGAAGGCGTACCAAAAGGGGTTGAACTATCGCACACAAACCTATTGTCCAACATGCGGCAGATGCTGGCAATGACTGATATTCAGGACAGCGACCGGTTGTTCAATTGCCTGCCGCTCTTTCACAGTTTCGGCCTGACCGTCGGCACATTGATGCCATTGGTTCGCGGGTTGTATGTTTTTATATATCCTTCACCACTGCATTACCGGGTGGTTCCCTCCGCATTCTATGATCGCGACTGCACCATCTTCCTCAGCACCAATACCTTTCTGAATGGCTACGCGCGCAAGGCTCATCCCTACGATTTTCGCAGTATGCGATATTTGTTTGCCGCTGCGGAAAAATTGCAGGAAGCCACCGCCAGCACCTGGTCGCAAAAATTTGGTGTTCGTATTCTCGAAGGCTATGGCGCAACCGAATGTTCACCCTGCATCAGCCTGAACACTCCCATCTCCCCAAAGTATGGCTCAGTGGGCCGGCTCTTGCCGGGCATCGAATATAAATTGGAACACATCGAGGGCGTTGAAGAGGGCGGGCGTTTGCTGGTGCGCGGGCCAAATGTGATGCGCGGTTATTTGAACGCGGATGCCAATACTAAATTCAAAGCTTTAGGTGGTTGGTACGATACCGGCGACATCGTCAGTGTGGATGCCGAAGGGTACTTATTCGTTCGCGGCCGCCTGAAACGCTTTGCCAAAGTCAGCGGGGAAATGGTCAGTCTCACCGCCGTGGAAGACGCCCTGGCCGGAGCTTTCCCTCAATACGGCCTGCGCTGCCAGGTTGCCGTAGTGACGCGTCCGGACGAAGGTAAAGGCGAAGTGCTAATCGCCGTCACCAACGAACCCAAGCTGCAATTGGACGAGATCCGCGCAGCCATCAAAGCCAAAGGCCTTACAAATCTGAGCGCGCCGCGTGAAATCAAAGTCGTGCGTGAAATTCCCAAGCTCGGCACCGGCAAGGTCAATCACCGTGAACTGGCAAAGATGCTTTTAGGTTAGAACTGTGTTAACGATTCTCTTAAGTATTCTGACTTGCTCGTTGCTTCTCCTTTTTTGCGGAGAGGCATCCGCAAGGGTTGTCATCGATAAATCTAAGGGGGATTATGTGGTATTACTCCACGGATTGGGACGGACAGCCTATTCGATGAAACGGCTGGAATGGTATTTCACCAGCCAAGGTTATCAAGTGATCAATGTAACTTATCGCTCTCGCCATTGTACCATGCGGCAGTTATCCGACGTTTATCTGCACCAATTGCTGACCAGAAAAATTTTAAACCAATCCGCGCGCGTTCATTTTGTCACCCATTCAATGGGCGGCATTATCCTTCGACAATACTTATCGAATCATTATCTGGAAAATCTCGGACGAGTCATCATGCTGGCGCCACCAAATCACGGAAGCGAAATCATCGACCTTCTCAAGTCCAATCCACTAACCCGCAGTTTCTTAAGCCTGGGCGGACGAGAACTTGGCACTGGTATCAACGATGTGCCTCAGCAGCTCGGACCTGTTCAATTTGAATGCGGCGTGATTGCCTGCGACCGGTCACTCAATCCATTCCTCTCCTATTTTCTTCCCGGTCCCAACGATGGAAAGGTAACGGTGGAGAGCGCGAAAATTGAGGGCATGCGGGACTTTCTCCTATTGCATAATACACATACTTGGCTGATGTGGCGAAAAGCGACGCTCCAACAAACTCGCCATTTCTTGGAAAAAGGATATTTCAATCGAAATTTTTCTGACACCATTGAAAAAAACTGTGGAAACTGAGGCTCTTCAACTCCGAATCTACGGTGATCCCGCGCAACCGACGTTGGTGTACCTTCCCGGTTTACACGGCGATTGGACGTTGGTCACAGGTTTTCGTGCTGCCTTGGGTAATCGGGTCTGTTTTGTAGAACTCACCTATCCACGCTCGTTGACGTGGTCAATTGAAGACTACGCAAACAACATCGAAGATGCGCTTTTAAGCCATGGAATCACTCGCGGTTGGTTGCTCGGTGAATCATTCGGCTCGCAAATCGTCTGGCCTCTGGTGGAAAAAAATTTGCCAGCCAATACCCTCCACCAAACCAGTCTTCGCAAAAACTCTTTTAAAGTTGACGGAGTTGTTCTGGCCGGAGGCTTTGTGAAACATCCGTGGAAATGGGGGCCTGGTTTATTGCGGCGCATGGGTGAAAGAACCTCCATGGAACAATATCGGCGGGAACTGAAATTCTTTGTTCGCTACAAGAACTTCCGCCACCGGAATACGCCTGACATTCTTGCCAGCGTGCAGGAATTCGCGGACCGCCGAACCGATCTGGATCGCCAGGCTATGCGGGCCCGATTGCTGCTTTTAGACCAATATGATCCCCGTCCCACCGCCCGACAAACCCGCGTTCCAATTCATTATCTCGCTGGGCTAATAGACCCTTTGGTACCATGGGTTTTAGTGCGCTGGTGGCTGATGCGAAATTGTCCTGGTTATTGTGGTGGCAAAACCTTCTGGCTGGCCGATCACAATGTGCTGGCCACCGCTCCTGCTCGCTCCGCTGACATGGTGGTCAAATGGATGAAAAACGAATCTTCCAAATGAAGATTAGGGATTTTTGCGGACCTTTATCCTTATTGCCATTTCCTTAATGGTGGGCTTTGATTTCTCCGATGGCATTGCAGTCGAATAAATAGCGACTATATTGCCGTCCAATAAATGACGTTATGACACGCCAGCAAATACTCGACTTGTACTTCATGGATGCCCGCTGCAAGCTCATTGATCTGGCGGCATTCATTGATCGCGTGGAAAGATCCGCAGGCGAAGAGGATTTTCGCATGAAAGCCTTTCGCCAGGCATTGAGTGAACTCAGCAAAGGCGAAACTGAAAAAGCCAAACGTGTTCTCATGACTTTAAGCGATCCAACTACCGAACCAATTGCGGCCGCCACAACCAAGGCAGCCTGCGGCGCATGGCCCGGAACAAAATAAGCAATCTAATTTCATGCGCTATATAGAGCCTCACGCACACATGGTCAGTCGGGTAACTGACGATTATCTCGACATGATCACCGCCGGCTGCCAGGCGGTTTGTGAACCAGCTTTTTGGGCAGGTTTCGACCGCAGCTCCGCCGATGGTTTTTACGATTACTTTTGCCAACTCACCGAACACGAACCAAAGCGTGCCGCGAAGTTTGGTCTGCCGCATTTCTCGTGGCTTTGCATCAACCCCAAGGAGTCCGAGGACATTAAACTCGCCGAAGACGTCATAGCGCTTATTCCCAAGTTCCTGGATAAACCCAACGTGTTGGGCATCGGCGAAATCGGCTTGAACAAGAATAGCCGCAACGAAATCAAAGTGCTGGAAAAGCATGTCAATCTCGCCGCCGAGCACAATCAACTCATTCTCGTTCACACACCGCACTTGGAAGACAAACTAAAGGGCACTCGGTTGATTACTGATTTAATCAAAAACGATAAGCGCATCAAACCCGAGCGCGTGATTATTGATCATGTGGAAGAACACACGGTGCAAATCGTCCTCGACACTGGCATGTGGGCGGGCATGACGCTCTATCCCGAATCGAAGTGCTCCCCTGCCCGCGCCATTGACATGGTGGAAATGTACGGCAACGAACGCATCTGGATGAACTGCGCCTGCGATTGGGGCATCAGCGATCCGCTCGCGGTGCCAAAAACGGCCTTCGAAATGCGCAAGCGTGGTCACAGTGCTGAGGCCATTGACAAACTGGTTTACCAAAATCCCCTGAGATTCCTAAGCCAGTGTTCAAAATTTAAGTTACCTCCGGCCTAGCTCGCTATTTCTTTCCAGCGCCGAATACTTTCTGAAGCAAATCCGTTGTGCGGGCCACCGGATTTTGCCGAATTTGTTTTTCCTCTTCCGCGACCATCTTGAAAAGACCGTCCATCGCCTTGTTGGTCACGTAAGCGTCCACATCCATGGAATCCTGGTCCAGCACTTTGGTGCCAAGTGCCTTACCAAAACCGCCAAATGAATTGGACATCGTGACTTTCTCGACCATCTTTTTATAAGCAGAAGTTGCTCCCGTCTTCTCCGTCGCCTTCTGCACGATGCGATAAAACCTCGCATACAAGTTGGTCCGTGTTACCCGATGAAAATATTGGGTGGCTGCGTTATTCGTGCCGGTCAGGATCGCCTTGGCATCTTCAATTTTCATTTACTTCAACGCATCGCCAAATACCGCTCCTGCTTGCGGCACTGCTTGTTCCGCAGTCCGGTTCATCGTGTTGACAAAATCATCCGCCACCTCCCGAATGGCATCAGGTTTTCCCACCAGGAATTGCAAGGTTGCCTAAGCGTCATCAGGCTTTCATATCCTGCTTCGCCTTCTTCGACCAGAAACTAATCAACCCAACGAATCGTTAAATTTGGTTCTTCAACAGGTTCTCTGCTGACTTCTTGACCATCTGCGCCAATTCCGGCGGCTTGATGACTACCGCATTGCCGCCCCAACTCAGCACCCATCGTTCAATCTCCTCCAGGCTCGATAATTTCAAATTCAGTTCCACGCTACCATCCTTCAACTCGATAAGCTGTTGAGAATCGTGCCATTTTTTCTCGCGGATATAATCCGCCACCGTCTCTTTAAAACGAATGACAACTTGAAATTCTCCCTGCGCGGAATGAACACCAAAACTGTCTCGCAAACGTTTATCCAATGAAAATTTTTGCGGACGCTCAAAAGTTTTACCAGTCAACCGAACGGCCTTCATACGCGCCGGCACGAACGTGCGAATGTCCTTCCTCAAATGATCGTACGCGAAAAGAAACCATTCGCCGTTGATATTCGCGAAGTGATATGGGTCAACCAAACGCAGTTCAGTCTGTTGTTGGCCCGGCTTGCGATAAAGAATTTCCAATTGCCGCCGATGAGCTGTGGCCGTCCCGAGCGTGCCAAAAATTTCCAGATTCAGAATCGGCTCGGCGCGTGTGCGAAATGAAATGGTTTGCTCCCAATCCGCAAGGTTCAGCGTGATCGTATCCGGCAGCGACGAAGTCATCTTCTTGAATGCGCTCATGAGCGGCTTCTCGAAGTTCGTGCCGCGATACTGTTGCAGGGCCTTTTCCGCCACCACCATCGCCAGCAATTCTCCCTCCGTCATCTGCATGGTGGGAAACCCGCCGACTTCTTCGGTATAATGATAACCAAAGCGGCTGCCGTCATACTCCAACGGCAAACCCAAGCGATCCCGCATGAATTCCAAGTCACGATGAATTGACTTGGGATTTACCTCGAACTCACGCGCGAGTGTATTCGCGTTGGGATACTTTCCCGATTGGATAAGGTGATGCATCCGCATCATCCGCTCCAGCGGCGGACGCGCGAAAGGCGTATTGATAAGCTTACGCGGGGGTTTCATCACCAGTCCCGGCGCGGCGCATTAAACCGACAACTTGGAAAGCAACTCGTCGTTCGTCTTGTGCTTTTTGAGCGCGGCGAGCAACGTCTCCATGGCTTCAACTGGATTCAAGTCCACCATGGTGCGACGCAACTTGCGGATCGCTTCAATCTGCTTCGGCGGGAAAAGTTTTTCTTCCTTGCGCGTGCCGCTCTTCGGAATGTCAATCGCAGGGAACAGACGGCGGTCGGACAACTTGCGGTCCAACACCAATTCCATGTTACCCGTGCCTTTAAATTCCTGAAAAATCAATTCATCCATGCGCGAACCGGTATCAACCAGCGCAGTGGCAAGAATCGTCAACGAACCGCCTTCTTCAATTTTACGGGCCGATGCGAACATCTTGCGGGGAATTTCCAATGCACGCGCATCCACACCACCGGTCATCGTACGACCACTGCCGCCATGCACGCTGTTATAAGCGCGGGCAACGCGAGTAATGGAGTCGAGCAATACAAACACATCCTTGCCGGATTCAACCATGCGACGGCAACGCTCAATCATAAAGCGCGAGAGCCGCACATGCGTTTCCAAATCCTGGTCATTCGAAGAAGCAACCACCTCAGCTTTAACCGAGCGTTGAAAATCCGTGACTTCCTCAGGCCGCTCATCGATCAGCAATACCATCACATGAACTTCCGGATGGTTCGCCGTGACTGCATTCGCAATTTGTTTGAGAATGGTCGTCTTACCAGTGCGGGGAGGAGCGACAATCAAACCGCGCGTTCCTTTGCCGATGGGCGTCACGAGATCAATGATGCGCGTCTCGAGAATATCTGGCGAAGTTTCGAGATTAAACTTTTCCACCGGATCAATGGTGGTCAGGTTTTCAAACCGCATCGCCTTGGTGTAATCCGAGAATGGCATGTCGTTCACCGAATCCACCGTCTTAAGCTGGGGACTATTGCCCCGGTGCGGCGGCTGGGTAGGCCCGGCCACCAGGCAACCTTCACGCAAAAAGTTCCGCTTGATGGTATCAGGCGTTACGAAAATATCGGTCGGCTTGGGATGAAAATGGTTTTGCGCGGTGCGCAGGAAACCGAACCCCTTTTCGGAGATTTCCAGATAACCGGAACCTGAATCCGATGCGGTGTTCGATGGCGTTGATGACGCATTTGACGGTGTACTCATAAACATTAATATGCTTGCTTTGAAGGATCTTAGAACTATATCCCCGAAACCTTTTAGAATTTAGAATTTTGGGAGACTGTTGTGCCGAAGAGTGACAAAATACTACTTCACCTGCTCAATCAGTCAGAACCTACGAAAATACCATTACGGCGAAAACCCTTCTAATGCAACTAATATTTCTTATCTTTTGCAAAAGGTCAACTAAGTTTTTTCGTCGTATTCCCTTATTACCCAATACCGCAAACGTCAGCCGCCTACCTCGGCTTTGGCTTCCGCTGCGAGAGGAGTACTCAAATAACGCTCACCAGTGGAACAAGCTATCGTGACGATCATCTTGCCTTTATTCGCCGGGCGCTTCGCCACTTCGATTGCCGCCACCACATTCGCGCCAGTCGATATTCCAACCAAAATTCCCTCTTCCTTCGCCAGTCGGCGTGCCATCGCAAATGCATCATCATTAGACACTTGGATACATTCCACGATCTGCGGATTACCCTTGCTGTCCTTCAAATGCAAATTCTTCGGAATGAATCCCGCCCCGGTTCCTTGAATCTTATGCGGTCCCGGCTTAAGCGGTTGTCCGGCCAACGTCTGTGAAATAACCGGCGAATCCTTGGGCTCAACCGCAATGGCTTGGAACGACGCCTTGCGACCCTTGATGACTTCTACACAACCCGTAATCGTCCCACCCGTGCCTACCGCTGAAATCAAAAAATCCACCTTTCCATCCGTATCGGCCCAAATTTCTTCCGCCGTAGTCTTCTTATGAATTTCCGGATTCGATGGGTTATCAAACTGTTGCGGGATCCATGAGTTAGGCGTCTCCTTCGCCAATTGTTCCGCCTTGGCAATTGCCCCCTTCATTCCTTCCGTGCCCGGCGTCAGCACCAGCTTCGCGCCCAGCATCGCCAGTAACGTGCGCCGTTCCAGCGACATCGTCTCCGGCATCGTCAAAATTATTTTATAACCCCTCGCCGCCGCCACAAACGCCAGCGCAATACCCGTATTCCCGCTCGTTGGTTCGATGATCACCGTGTCCTTCTTCAGGATGCCCTTCTTCTCGGCATCTTCGATCATCGCCATGCCGATACGGTCCTTCACGCTCCCCAGCGGATTAAAAAATTCACACTTCAGCAGAATCGTGGCATCCACGCCCGCAGTGACCTTGTTCAACTTGACCAGCGGCGTGCGACCAACCGTTTCAACGATATTGTTGTATATGCGTCCCATAAAAGTTCCAGTTAACTACAGATGAATGACCCGAATTCAGAATGAATGTTCGATAATTTTCGTCAAAACCGAAAGAACAGCAAGTCTTTTTCTCAATCTCAAGACTAGACACGACTATTACCTTCAAAAAATGCGCGCATCTCGCTCCCTTAATGCTCGGTCTTCGCCTTCATAATTTTTTAACGCGTTAACGTCAGTTAACGTTCGTTAACGCGTGTTAGCGTGAGATATTACCATACACGTATTAAATTTGTCATCGTGGTTTGGATTTTCATTTGTTAGGCGCGGATACTTTTCTCTGCACGACTTTTTAACCGGATCAACACGATTCATTTAAAATTTTTATCTCTCCTTAACCCTACTTAACTCTCTTTAACTCTCCTTTTCACTCGATAGTACCATACACGTATTAATTTCCCCTCCAGCTTTTTGATTCTTAATCTTACTCATAATCCAGTGTTATCCCATAAGAGCATGGCTCAGCAATCACCCGCTTATTCTACGAGGGTTTGCTGATTTTTTTTGAGGGGGTGACTTTCCAAATTTTCTGGTTGGTCCTGTTTTGGGGGTGAT
>JAQGPC010000100.1 GCA_028293285.1 Pedosphaera sp. | reverse complement strand
CCTTGTTCATGAATTATTCGTGCTCTGGTGTGAGTTGGTAGAAAAAGAAAACGAGATCATGGCTTTTTTCCGGCTGGCTTAATAGACGGAGTTGAATTGGTTGGATTGTTAAATGTGATGAGCATGTAATCAACCAGAGAATCAATTTGTTGCTGATCCAAGGGCCCGCCTTCAGTCATAATAAAGCCCGGCATCAGCGTGTTCGTTTTCCCGTGAGTGATCCATTCCTTCCAATATTCGGCGTTGGTTTCCTTGTTCAGTTTATGCAGATCCGGGACCATCGTCGCCCGGTGCGGCGAATCATGACAGATGGCGCAAGCCGCCTTATAGAGCTGGCCGCCAAACTTTCCAAATGCTGGCGCGAGATGGCACCGGGCACAATCGGCTTTGAAGACAGCCTGGCGATCTCCAGCCGATGACTCCTGATTCCGCAACCGATCGCCCATTGCGGGAGTAATGCCTCCGCCGAACACTCCTGGAGGAATTGTGACCGAAACGCTTAGCATTTTCGGAGCTGTGGGAGAAGTTATACTGACCTGCTTCGTCAATGTTCCAGTCTTGCCGCGCACATCCACGACAACTTCGATCTTGCCATCCTGCTTCGGCGCGAGTTTCCAGGGCTTGCTGGGCAACGTCGCCGCGGTGCAATCACACGAGGTTGTTACGTTTTCAATAATGACCTCTGAATTCGAAACATTGGTGACACTGAAAAACAAATGACCATGGGTTTCGTTGGTCTTGACGGTGTATTGCTTTGATTCAGCATCCCAGGCCAAAGGTTCTGATGCTGCACCTGAACTATTATGTGGGGCCAGAAAACAGAACGCTAAAATTCCAAGGACGTAATGAAAACCTAAAAGTGTGCGATTATTCATGCGGGTGGCAACACAGGTTCAAAGTCGCTTTAGCCTTGCTCCTTTAGGCGTATCTTCGATCACCCAACCCTTGGCTTTCAATTCATCACGAATTGCGTCCGAACGTTTAAAATCTTTTGCTTTGCGAGCCGCTTGGCGTTCTTCCAGCAATTCCTTAAATGTTATGAGTGCGGACAGCTCCTCAGTGGACATGTTGTCTGATGTTCGAAGATTTAATCCAAGAACACTGTCCAAATCTGAAAAGGTAACTAACGCAGTGGCTGCTTCGTCTGCTGTTAATGTTTGTTCGCTCATTTTTCTATTTAATTCACGGACCCACTCAAAAACTACCGCCCAAGCGGCTGAGATATTTAGATCGTCAGCCAGAGCATCAGAAAAAGCCCCGCGAACTTTTTGATCGGGTCCCGACTGCGCGTTTTTCTTGGGGCCTTTTTCACTTTCCCTGAGTTTGATGATACATTCATCAATGCGCGCGAGTGCCGTGTGGGCTCCCTGTAATCCTTCCGTGGTGAAGTTAAACGTTTCGCGATAATGCGACGTGAGCAGCAAATAGCGAATCTCCCGCCCGGCGAATCCTTTGGCGGTCAAATCGCGCAGGGTATAAAAATTCCCCAGCGATTTGCTCATCTTCTTTCCTTCCACGAGCAGATGCGCGCCGTGCATCCAATGCTTCACGAAGCGTTTTCCCGGCGGTTGCAAACCTGCTCCTTCGCTTTGCGCGATTTCGTCCTCATGATGCGGGAATATTAAATCCTCGCCACCCAGGTGCAGATCAAAGCTTGGCCCCAGCAGTTTCATGCTCATCGCGCTGCACTCGATATGCCAGCCCGGACGACCTTCGCCCCATGGGCTTGGCCAGAACACCGCGCCATCATCGGGCACGCGTGCCTTCCATAATGCAAAATCCGCGACCGACTCCTTCGCGTATTCATCGCTCTTGACGCGCTCGCCGACACGCATTTCGTCGAAATTCAACTTGAGCAATTGCCCATACGTGCAGCCACAACCACAATATTTATCAATGCTGAAATAAACCGAACCATCCGTTGCCTTATACGCCAGCCCGCGCTCAATCAGTTTTTCGATCAATGAAATAATTTCCGCAATAAACTCCGTCGCCCGGGGTGTCTGATGCGGAGGTTTGCAGCCCAGGCTTTTCAAATCCTCAAAAAACGCGGTTTCATACTTCGACGTGTATTCCCGCAACGTGGTATTCGCCGCGCGTACTCGCGCAATAATCTTGTCCTCCACATCCGTGATATTCATCACGTGCTCAACCGCGAAGCCTCGGAATTCAAGGTATCGCCGCAGCATGTCCGTGAAGACGAACGTGCGGAAGTTGCCGATGTGCGCCGAATCATGCACGGTCGGACCGCAGCAGTACATACCCACACGTCTTCCGGCGGGATCCAGCGGCACAAACTCCTCAACGGAGCGCGACAACGTATTAAATAGTTTCAAAGCCATGTTTCAACGTTCTTTAGAGTAATTGCGGATGCCCCAAAGCAAAAGCGGAAATTTTCCAGGAGCAGAGGATGCGCGTTGATATTAAGCATCTCTCTGAATAACATGTCTCGATTGTCCATCAGATTTATCGTATGCGCTTGAAAATATTTGGTTTTGTGGCCGTGGTGTGTGCCCTCGTCGTTGCCTTGCTTGTATCGTCATGTTCATCGGTCGCACCGAAAGAAAATAAACCGATCCGCGCGTTATTGGTCATTGGCGGATGCTGCCACGATTACCGACACCAGAGGAAAGTGCTCACCGAAGGAATTTCCGCCCGCGCCAACGTGGAATGGACCATTGTTCACGAAGGGGATGGCTCCACGACTCACAAGATGAGCATCTATGACGACCCCGACTGGGCAAAGAATTACGATGTCGTGGTGCATGACGAATGCTGTGCAGATGTGAAGGACAAGGATTTCGTTGAAGGCATTTTAAAACCGCACCGTGCCGGTTTGCCAGCCGTTAATCTTCATTGTGCGATGCATTGTTACCGGGTTGATTTCGACAAATTTAAGGATTGGTTTGAGTTCACCGGCATTGATAGTCGCAGTCACGGCGCACTGTTGCCCATTGGAATCAACTTCCTTGATGCGAATCATCCGATAACGAAAGGCATGACGAATTGGACCACCATTCCCGAAGAGCTGTATAATAATGTTCAGATTTGGACTAACGTCACGCCACTCGTGACTGGCAGGCAAGGCGGCGAGAGTAACGTCGTAGCCTGGGTTAATAATTATCGTGGAACTCGCGTGTTCAGCACCACGCTCGGTCATACCACGGAAACCGTAAGCGATGCACGCTATCTCGACCTCATTACGCGTGGACTGCTTTGGTCAGTGAATAAATTAAATGCCGATTATTTGAAGCCAGCCAAACAAGTCCTTATGGCCGATAAAAACAGAAAGAAGGTGCTTGTTCCTGTCAATGTGGCGCTGAATAAGCCCGCTACTGCCTCCGCTTCACAGGATGGCCATGAGCCAGGACATGCAGTTGATGATAATTCCGATACGCGCTGGTGCGCGTCGGACAATGCCAATGGTTATTGGTGGCAGGTTGATTTGCAAAAGCCGGAAGCGATTACTGGTTGCCGCATTATCTGGGAAAAGGGCGATCAACCGTATCAATATAGAATTGAAGGCTCTGCCGACGGCAAATCCTGGAAGATGTTAGTGGAAGAAAAAGGCGTTCAAGGCCGTCCGGAAAACGACCAGCAAAAATTTACTGCGAGCGATGTGCGGTATGTTCGCATCACAATTACCAAAGCGCCGGAAGGAGCCTGGGCGAGTTTTTGGGAATTCGAGGTTTTCGGTAAACAGATGGTTGAAACTTCCGTTGATCAAGTGCCGGACGTACGCCTGACCGGTGTCAAAGTGCCACCTCGTTTTGACAAAACAATCTTTGCGGGACCGCCGGATGTTAGTTATCCCACATGCATAGCCGCCGTGCCTACCGGCGAAGTCTTCGTGGGCATGGATCAAAACGGTTCGCTCGATACCCAGCCCAATCGCGGCTGGGTCGTGCGTTGTGTTGATACCGATGGCGATGGTGTGGCAGACAAGTTTAATACTTTCGCCAAAATGGATAGTCCGCGTGGCATCGTGTTTGACCATAATACACTTTACGTGATGCACCCGCCCGTTCTGGAAGCGTTTTACGATGATAATGGTGATGGCGTATCTGACCGTTCCGAAGTGCTGGTGCGTGGCTTGGCGCGTGACCTGAGCTTTCGCGGGGCCGACCATACCTGTAATGGCGTGCGCATGGGCATTGATGGCTGGCTATACATTGCCTTGGGCGATTACGGTGCCACCAAAGCGGTTGGCAAAGACGGGAGCGAACTGCAAGTCCACGGCGGTGGTATCGTTCGTGTGCGACCGGATGGTTCGAACCTTGAGTTGGTTGTGCAGGGGACGCGTAATATTTATGACGTTGCCATCGATCCACTGATGAACATTTTCACCTGCGACAACACTAATGACGGTGATGATTGGAATGTCCGGCTCAGCCATATGATTCCGACGGCAAGCTACGGTTATCCTTCGCTGTTCAAGCATTTTCCAGACGAGATCATGAACCCATTGGCGGATTATGGCGGCGGTTCACCGACAGGCGCGATTTTTTTGGATGAACCTGGGTTTCCGGATGGCTTTGGTTATGGCCTTTATACCTGTCAATGGGGCTGGAACAATGTCACCCGTCATCCGCTTGAATCGAACGGCGCAAGTTTCGCGGCCAAGAAAGAATCTTTCGTTAATATTCCTCGACCAACGGGCATTGATGCCGATGGCGAAGGTAATCTCTATGTAGCGAGTTTGAAGGGTGCGACCTTTAACTATGCAGGGCCTGAGGTGGGCTATGTGCTGCGTGTGGCGCCTTCCGGTTCCAAGCCAACACCATTTCCTGATTTGAAGAAAACTTCGGATGGGCAGCTTCTTAAATATCTCGCTTCGCCCAGTGCCGTTTGGCGCTTCCATATGCAACGCGAAATATTGCGGCGCGGTCGAAATGCGACATTCACTCGTGGTTTGGAAAAGCTCGCGCTTTCAAAGGAAAACCTGCCGGTGCGTGTCGCTGCGATTTTCACACTCAAACAATTGCTCGGGACTGATGCTCAAAAGCCGCTGCTTTTAATTGCAAAGAACGAGCAGGTGCGCGCCTATGCATTGCAAGCTTTAGCTGATGGAAAAAAAGAGACTGCGAAGGTGCCGACCAAAGTTTTTGCTGATGCCTTGAATGACAAAAACCCTGCCGTCCGCCTCCAAGCTGTCATTGCGCTTAACCGATTGGGGAGAACCGAATCGGCGGAGGCCATTCTGCCGCTGACGGCCGACTCCGATCCTGCGATTGCCCACGTGGCTTTCCGCGCTTTGGTTTCCTTGCACGCTGTGGATGCCTGCTTCAAAGCACTTGATCAATCGAATAGCACTTTAATTCCTGGTGCCATGCGCGTGCTGCGGAACCTCCACGACCCGCGTGTCGTTGATGGTTTGACCGAACGCCTTAACCGCACTCAAAGTGCGTCAACACATCAGTTGATACTTGAGGCGTTGTGCCGCCTTTATTATTGCGAAGCGGATTGGGATGGTTCCTGGTGGGGAACGCGACCAGATACGAGCGGTCCCTATTTTCAACCGGTTACATGGAAGCAAAGCGACCAAATTGCCCAAGCACTTCGCAATCAAATGACAAATGCAGACGATGCAACACTCAGCTTTCTTCTAGGGGAATTTCAAAGGCATAAACTGGATTTGCCTGATCTTGCATCGAGCCTTATCAAAATCGCTGCCAAAAAGCCCAGCCTTCAGTCTCCTATTGCCAAGTTTATAGTCCAGCGCTCTACAGTTCCAAAGGACGCAATTCCACTTCTGGAACGGGTGACTCTCGACGGAAAGGAAGATTTAACATTGCGAGTCCGCGCATTTGAAGGAATTCAGCGAACTTCCGATGAACCGGATGCGCCTGTGCGTGTGCTAATGTTATTGGATCGGGCAGGGGAAACGGAGCTTGTAAAGCTACTGCGTGATAATTTTATTCGTGATGCCAAGCATGCAAAGAATATTGCCAGCTTTGAAAAATTGATTGTGACTGGAGATTCTACGCAACGGGAATTGGCGTTTGGTGTGTTGTTGCAAATTGTCACGAATACGAATATGTCAGCTACTGCAAAGAGTTCAGCGCAACAAGCTATCGAGGCGGCTTGGAAATCTGACGCCATCGTCAGTTTGTTACGAGCAATCGGAGATGCTCGTGTTGTCGCTTACACGAACCAAGTTCGCTCACATCTGAATGACACCGCACCTTATGTTGTATCGGCTGCAACTTATGCATTGGAAAAATTAGGGCAGAGCACTCAAGTTGCCATTCCTTCAGATCGCAAGGGTATTATTGGCAAAATGTCTTTTGAAGATGTAATGAAAGTCGCTTCCGCCGCTCCGGGCGATGCTAAAGCAGGTGCACAGTTATTTGAAAAAGTTGGCTGTAATAAATGCCATACGACTTCGAAAAATGAACCGCTTAAGGGTCCTTTCCTTGGTGATATTGCCGCGCGATATAACCGTTCCGAAATCGTTACTTCCATCGTGCGACCAAACGCTCAAATTGCCCAAGGCTTTGTCACTACCACAGTCGAACTAAAAGATGGCACGGAATACGAAGGGTTTATCGTGCGTGAATCAGGAGACGAAGTTGAAATTCGTAACATTCTCGGTACGACGGTTCTTCCGAAGAAAGAAATTGCAAAACGTGGAACGCGGACGACTTCGATCATGCCCGAAGGACTTGTTGATCAGTTGACACCGGAAGAGTTGTCCTCGTTGCTGGCTTACCTGCAATCGCTCAAAGCCTAAGCCGACTGTTCCAGCAGTTGTTCTATTTGCTGGACAATTTGTTCCTGCTCGGGCCTCGAAGCGGCTTTCACATGGTACGCGTCTGCGCCTAATTTTAAAGTTTTAGCAACATCTTCCGTAAGCAGGGAGCCGGACAATACCACCACCTTCAAACTGGGAAACGGTTGTGCTTTCACCCAGGTTAAAACTTCAAAACCGTTGAATCTCGGCATTTTCAAATCGAGCAACACCAAATCCGGAAAAGGGTATTTTTGGCGATCAGCGTAAATGCCTGTGCCGCTAAGATACGCCATGGCTTCTTCCCCATTGGAAACTTCTCCGACAATGGTGAGTTTGAAACTACTGCGAAAAGCCATGCGCATGAATAGACGATCATCCTCCGAATCGTCCACCAGCAGGACTAAGTAGTTCTCTTTTATTGCTTTGGCCATCAGCCTGAATTTTTTGTTACCATAGCTTTTCGCTGGAAAGATTCAATGCAAAAGGGTCTTTTGAAAACTACGGAGGAAATAGCTTGCTTCTAACTCAATTTTAAGCCACGGATACCAACTTACCCGCCAATAAGAGTCGTTGGTAATTAAATAGCCACATCACAGTTCTGTAATTATAGGTTTTTACTTTCTATTCCCATCCAACTCTGCCATCGTAACGGCTCTAACCAAGTCATAAGGCGTTCGTCCGTTGTCCGATACAGGATAAATTGGATGAAAGCATCAACGCAAATGGCAAAATCTTTAAAAACCCACAGTGAGTGGGCGGTGTTAATGGCGGATGATGATGAGCACGCCCATGTGCTCATTCAGCGTGCGTTTCGCAAGGCAAACGCTTCTCCACTTTTAAAGATTGTCAGTAATGGTGAAGAAGCCATTCACTACCTCGAAGGAAAGGGAATTTATTCTGATCGCAATCTCCATCCTTTGCCTTCACTCGTTCTGCTCGATTTGAACATGCCGAAAAAGACCGGGTTCGAGGTGCTCCAGTGGATGCGTGGGCATCCGGATTTCAAGCGCATGGTGGTGGTTATATTCACCACATCCGATGAACCTAAAGATATCAATAAGTCCTACGACTTGGGCGCAAACTCCTATCTAGTAAAGACTCCGTTGTATCCCGAATTCACCGAGTTGGTGAAAAGCCTGGAAGTCTACTGGCTAAAACATAATCGAAGAGCGTTCTAATAATACGAACTTACTTCGTACTGCCAAGAACCAAGGTTCTTTCTGCAGTATCCAATGTCTTCCACTTTCCGGCAGGCAGTTCACCCAGTCCAAATTCGCCGATACGGACACGCATCAATCGCAATGTCGGATGTCCAATCGCCGCCGTCATGCGCCGCACTTGTCGGTTTTTTCCTTCAACCAGTTCCAAACCGATCCATGCAGTTGGAATACTTTTGCGTTCGCGGATAGGGGGCAAGCGCGGTGAGACTTCCGGTTGCGGATCCAATAACCACGCCTTGCAGGGCAAAGTTTTCCAGCCCTGAATGACCACTCCCTTCGCTAATTCTTTGAGACTATCCACTGTCGGAATATTTTCAACCTGCGCCCAATAAATACGGGCATGACCCTGGCGTGGGTGGAGCAATCTTTCATTCAATGCCGGCTCGTCGCTCAGCAATAACAAGCCTTCTGAATCCGCATCCAGTCGGCCGATGGGATATACGTTTTTTGGAAATCCAAATTCAGCCAATATGCGATTGGGCGAGCCGTCAGGCGTGAATTGGGAAATCACGCCATAAGGTTTATTGAAAGCAATCAGCACACGCTTAGAAAAAGCGAAACTTGCCGTAATGACAAGAATGCAAACTCAAGGTCGAACTTGCACGCGGAATAATCGCGGACTCTGGTTGATATTAGTCGTGGTGTACGACATCGGGCTGCCGGTGGCTTGAGCCCAATCGGTGACGGGTGTCCACGTTGTCAGATTGCTGCTGCTCAGGAGTTGATAAGCGCGCCCAGGAATCGCTGCCCATTGCAGTTTGACGAGACCATTTGTCTGCACGGTGGCAGGCAGGAAGACCAGTTTGGAGGTGGCATTGGTTGGATTAGTGCCAGCGATGAACTCTGCGTAGTCGGACATGCCGTCGGCATCGGTGTCTGTCGATTGTGTACGGTTGGTGGAAACAGAATTGAAGTAGAACTGTTCCCATTGGTCGGAAATGTTGTTATGGTTCGTGTCCGCAAAAGTATAACTGGCCAGAAAGATCATTGATGCAGAGGGTGCCAGAGTATTCGTCTGGTTCGGAGGAGTTTGATAAAAGGGAACGTCGCCGAAGTGGACGACATATTGGCCCGGCGGGGCGTTGCTGATGGTCGTAACCTGTCCCTGTCCGGAGCGGTTCAATGGCCCGGTCAGAGAAAAACTTCCCTGAGCAATGTTTCTTGAAACGACAATAGTGCCGACGGAACTCAGGTCTGGCACATCCACCGAAATATCATCTATCAACCAGCCTGAGGTCGGCCCGCTGCCAAAAAGCGGGATGGCAACGTAGTGCCAGACCAGTTGAACCGTTTTTCCGGCATAAGGAGTGAGATTGATCGTTTCCTCCTGCCAATCGAATGCAGACTGGCCGATATAGGTGACCAACGAGACGGGTGCGGTGGCGCTATTGGTGCTGATCATGACTTCAGCGGCTTCCAGCACTGAATTATCAGAAGCGAAGTCGTAACTGTCCCAGAATTTGAGCGTAATTTGTGAAGCACCGGCGAGATCGATTACCGGACTATAAAGATAGGTATCAGCCTGGCCGACAGAAATACCCTTGAGATTGCTGCCCCATGCGTTGGGCAGGGAAATGGCGTTGGTCTGCAAACCATTGTTGGGAATTCCGAGTGTCCAATTAACATCGCTGCCACTTCCAGCAACTATTGTCCAATTATGCGCGCCGGTATCCAGATTATCAAACCACGGCGGTTCGAGCGCCTTGCGGGTGTGAAAACTGTAGAAGTTTCCGTGATTGTCATCGGTGGTGGTGTTCCCGGCATCGTCACGGCTGACGACTTGATAGAAGTAATTCCGGTTGGCGGCCAGGCCAGTAAGCACGACGGAGTGATTGTTTTTTTGCACTGCTTCGTAGGCAGTCCGGCCTAAGAGAAATGATTCACCAAATTGCACCAGCGAGTCGGCTGGTTTGGAAGTGGTCCAAGTCACGGTAGCATCCGCGTAGTTGGAAATGGCGCCAACATTTGAAATTATGGGTGGCACAGTGTCCACCGTCGCAGTAGCCAGGGCATTGCTGTTTGCTGAAGCATCAAAATATTTCGCCGTGATGAGATCGCCATTGAGCACGCGCAATTGGTTTGTGGCGGGCGCGTTCGTGGCGACCAGCGTGAGGAAACCACGAAATAAACCGGCATGGGGCGTCTCGCTCAACGTTACGGTGACCTTGTTGGTGGATGAGCTGGTTGAGAACGTGACTTGGGTTTGGCCCAGACCGGCGAGATCCGAATCACCGACTTCCACGGTGACGCGGTTGGGGATGGTATAGAAACTTGAATCAAAAGTGATACGTCCCACGCCGTTGGCACCGGGAACCAGGAAGTTCAAGATGTTGCGCAAGAGGACAGTTTCATTGTTTGGTGCGGCCCCATTACTTGGCACGGTGTCGAGCGGAAAAGAGAGGAACACCACGCGGCCGGTGCTGTCCAGTCCGGTGCGGGGATAACGCATCCCGCAGGGCTTTCCCGATCTGGTTTCGTAAATAAGCGCGGTGGCATTGGTGCCGGGCGTAAAGGTGCTGGAGAAGTCCGGACCGAGAATAGTGTCATCACCTAAATCAATATTGGCATAATTGGAATAATCCAAGGTCACGTTCATGCCGGTCGTGACCGGATCACTATCTGCGCCTTGAATGGCGGGCACACCAAACTGTTCATCGCATTCCGTGCAGGGAAAATAGGGGTTGTCATTCAGCTTGAACCCGCCGACTTGCAGCACATTGCGGCGGAAGGGAACTTCGCCCAACAGGCTGAGGATATTCATCGAGGACAGGAAGAACGAGCCGCCGCCATTCAAGTAACTTTGAATCATTAATTGTTGCCCAGCACTGAGGGTATTGTTCGTTCCTTCGTAATAAATGCCATCGGTAACGCGCCAGATGACTGCTTGAAACGGTTTCAAATCGGCAAGTTGCGGTGAACCGCGCTCCGTCACTTTCCAAAAACTGTAGCCCAATCCGGTTGCGGCCAGTGCGTTGGTGTAAGTGCTGTCGGGAATCTCTGGGGAACTGTCATCGGGTTCATACGCATCCACCAGCAGAACAGTCGGAGTTGGCACCGCCACGAAACTGAAGAACGCGCCAGAGTTGTTGTTGGTCGCAGAATTTCCGGCTTCGTCGGATGAGCTGACGAGAAAGTGATACGTTTTGCCGGGAATGAGATTGGATAATTTTACCACGTGACTGGTGGTAAGCGTGGAATTGGTCACGGCCAAATTAAATGCAAAATTAGTGCTGTAGCGCACGATTGAGTTGCCCGGTTGATCGGTCTGCCAGGTGATGGTCATCACGCCGAGGTCGAGAGTGGCGGCTACACTCGTTATCGCGGGGGGGCTGAGCCGCACCGTGGCGGTATCGATTTGATTACTACCGGCGGCATCAATGTAGCGGGCTTCTATGACATCGGCATTGTGAATCTCCAACTTTCCATTCACTGCGGCGGTCCCGACTACTGTGGCAACTGAGCCGGTGAATGCGCCGTAATTCCCAGACGCGTGCAACAGATAATTTTCTCCGGCTGATTCGGTGGTGCTCTTTAATAACACGCTCACGGTATTGCTGGCGGCTTTGGCGGCATCCAATACCTGTAATTTGATAATGCCCGGCGCAGTATAGACGCCGCGATCCAAGAGGATGAGGCCGCCACGCGGTTTGGGGAAATCGCCTGAAATCACGAGCGCGAAATCCTGATCTATTGCCTGCGTATCCAGCCGGGAATCCTGAACTACATTGCGGGCGCGAACTCGCACGAGATAATCTCCGGGTACTGGTTCAGCGAGATAAACACCTTCCACGTTATTAATATTGTCGGGAGCAACCGCGTTTGGCAGCGATTCGCCGTTATCGAATTGGTTGCCGCGATACACAGTACCATCCGGGCCGATGACTTCGAGGTCGAGATCGTTTACCAATGCGGGAATTGCTCCGGGAAATCCTGCAACATCGGTGTAAGCGAGGGTTATCTTCAATGGCTGGGTTGAGCTTTGGACAAAGGTGTGACGCTCAAAAATTTGGCTGGTGGTCAGCAATATGGTTTGATCTACGAAATCATAACTTCGCGGAGAACCGATGAGATTGGCGAGGTTGATGCGACCCCAGCCTTCATCATTATTTGGGATTGCGCCGGGACCGCCATTCACCTGATCCAACTCGGTCGCAGAGTTAATTAGAGCCGCTTTGACTAGTGCGGGCGAGGGGACGGCATTGGTATGCAGGCTTTTGTAATACTGCACGAAGACGGCGGCTGCGCCTGAAGCGTGCGGCCCAGCCTGGCTCGTTCCGCCCATATAAATGTAATTATTATCAATTGGAAGCCAGGCGAATTGGTCCGAAGCCGCAGACGATAACAAGGAAGCGATGAACGTTCCTGGTGCGACGACATCGGGCTTGATACGGCCATCCTCACAAGGACCGCGACTGGAAAAATCAGCGATTACATCAGGGCCGTCATCGTAAATGCCAAATGCGAGTTGACCACCGTTTTCCGAAGCACCGGTGGCGATTACGTTTTTGGCTGACGCTGGACTGTCCATGGTTTGTGAATCGGGTCCGGCGTTGCCTGCGGAGAATTCCAGAATATAAGGCTGATCGCCAAGGGTTCCGGTGTCCGCGTCCCGCACCAGTTCGTCAAATGCGGCGGCATCAATATCGTAAGCTCCTTGCACATCGGTGCCCCAACTGTTTGAACCGATCTTTGCCCCGGCGCGCACGGCATCGCGGGTGATGGTTTCATCGCTGGGAAATGGATCAACGGCATTGCCATCGCCATCAAAGATTCTTTGAATCACCAAGCTCGCTTGTGACGCAACACCCAAGCCGTAGAGCGAACCACCTTCGTCAGTTTCACCGGTGGAGGCGTTGCCAGCCACAATACCAGCGACGTGCGTGCCGTGACTGTGTTCATCGGAGGCATCTGTCAGGTTGCCATAATAAAGCAATGCCTTCACCCGACCGTGCAAGTCAGGGTGAATGGTGTTTGTATTGCCGGTATCAAGTCCGGTGTCGGCCACGGCCACGGATACGTTGGTGCCCGCAAAGCCAAGTTGTTGGGTAAGGGTGGGAGTTCCGAATGCGCCGTCATCGCCACCGACAAGCTTGGAAGCAGCTTCATCGACGAGTTTGCGTTTGGGCGCGTGTTCGATCCACAGGACGGCGTCGGATTGCGCGAGGGCATTCAATTGAGCAGGGGATACATTGCCGCGAAGCACAGTTCCCTGGCGCAGATGGCTTTCGTTGTGAGTGGACGATAGCAAGGTTCGTACTCCGGCGATTTCCGCAGGAGTCACTCCGGGCAAAAGTAAAATATTAACAGCGACGTTGTTGTTCGTGACGCCACGCGCCGCAGTTAACAACTTGGGATGAATTTTATGCTCGGGGCGGTAGGGACCAACCCAGCGAATGAAACTTAATGCGCTTACCGTGTCAGGAGATACGTTGTGGAGTTTGGCGATGAAAGCGTCCTGCGGAACATAGCGCAGCAGGTCAACACCCATCGCTTTCAACTCCGCCTGCCAAGCTGGTTGTAAGTGATCGTGGAATTGGATCAGAAACAATCCCGAAGCGGGCTGGGCTTTTGATTGGGATTGTCCGGCTCGCGCAACATTTGTCGAGGTCGTGATGGTTTCATTACGAAGCAAGATGCGTTTGGTCGTTTGCGCTATAGCGGGAAAGTGGAAAATGAGCAGACAAATTACAACAGAGATTCCAAGCCAAGGCGTACAGCGGGATTTCACTCTGCAATCATAGCCTGAAACGAGTGGCGGGACAAGCTTGTTTACAGTTTGATTGGGAATGCTTTGAAAGCTTATCAGAGCGGTCCGCCTGCCTGGAGATGTACCGTGAACTTTCCTTTGAAGCCGGAAATGTCCACGGTGCCTTGATCATCGGCAGAAAGTTTTTGTGAACCAACTCTGGCGGAAATCACCTTCCGGCCATCGGGCAAGCGGATGCGCAGCAAAGTTTGTTTGGGCATTTGCCGTTTTGGCGCGGTCACGTCCACAGTTACTTCGCCCAACTTCAAATGTGAGTGTGCAACCACGGAGACTTCACCGAAGGCGGTTGGCGCATGTTCGATGCGGATGGTTTGTCCATCTCGCAGCCATTGGCGCGGGGTTGCAAACAAGAGCCGGAGTGTATCGGGCGTGCCATTGTCATCCATGTCCCAGTCTTGAATGAGCAGGTAACGCAACGTCCAAAGAAAATGCGCGTTGGCCGCGCTGTTGGGCGGCAGATACATGGGACGCCCAAATTCGTCGGTGGCCCGCAAGCCGGTTCCTTCAGCTCCGATGAATGTGTCGCGAGTCATGCCGTGCGCGAGCTTGCCATAAAAACTAACGAGCGCACGGTCGGGCTGGTCGAGTCGGAGCAGGGTGGTAACGTAACGCAAACCATAAAGGTCGTCGACGGCTTCTGAGTTGGCGAAGAGCCCGGAATGCTGGTCAAACCGGATCATGCCCATTAAAATGCCGCCTTTGTCCTGCAAATAATCCAACATGGACTTTTCTCGTTCTGAACCGGGACCGAATAATCCCGACCCGAGCACATAAGGAGCAATCAAATTCCAGTAACTGCCCAGCATGGAAGAAGTGAGCGGATCGTAGGGTTTCTCTTCACCGAACATCGCGATGGGAAGAAAATGCGGCTGCACATCTTTCCGTTCGCTTTTGTCCACGGCGGCAAAGATCTTCTGGCGATAATCCCGGGACATACCAGCCAACCGGTTGGCTTCACCATGTTCGCCCACTTCATCGAGGACGGCGCTGAAGTCGCGCAGGCCGCGCCAGCCAGCCGCATTGGAATGGAGTGAGTAAACTGGAGTTGAAATATCGCCGCAATAATTCTCGCGCGGAGCCAATCCGGATTCCTGCTCGCGCCCCTCGGCGATACGCTTGACCTCCTTGACCCAACGCCCACGCATGGCGTTGATAAAATTTACATCCCGCGTTAGCCAATAATAGTGCGAGAGTGTTTGCAATTTGAAACCCGCATTGTGGAATTGTAATTTATCGCGCGTATAATCGAGCAACGGAGGAATCATACGGCGCGCCTCATCTGTGTAACCCCACAATAGAAAAGCGCGGGCCATATCGCCGCACTCGGCTTGATACAGCCGCTCATAGGCGTTGCCCCAGCTATAGTTGGGCTTGTCACCTTCGACCATGATGAAGTTGCCGATCTGCAACGAACGCCAGGCATTGTTTACGATGGGTTCCGGCACTTCCAACTGCATGCCCCGGTCCAGCAAGTCCTGCCAAACTGTCTCGCATCGCTTCCGTTCCTTTTCATAATCAAAGGAGCCGCTACGTTTTTTGCCGGGCAGGTTGACGGGCATGGGCTTGGAAGCAATCATCAGCGCAGCGGATTCTCCTTTTTCAAGCGAGGAGGCCAACATTTGCTTCGCAGCGTTCCAGTTCCATTTTTTATCGAAACGGACCAAGATTTCTCCTTCGGTATTGCAAACGGAATCACCTACAATGACGAAAGGTCCTTTGGCATCAACCCGAACCGAAACCTTGCCATTTTTGCCTGCATTTAATTTGAAGCGAGTGAAGACAACTCCATATTCTGCGGCACCTGAGTCAACGCTCGCAAACGTTTCCTCACCATACGTGTTGCCTTCACTTTCGTAGCTTAATAGAACAATGGGCAGATAGCCCTTTTCGTAATGTGGTCCCTGAAGCTTTCGCAGATCTTCACCGAAGGCGTTGGTGCCGTTGCCGACCATGAACATCACCGGAAAGCCGGATTCCCGCCAGGTCTTCAGGCCGGCGCGGGGGTTAACTGCACTGCCATTGGAAACCAACCGAGCCTTCTTCAAGCTGCCTGGCGCGCTCAGCACGATGGGATAATGATGAAACATTGCATTCACGTAGCGAAGCGGCGGCAGCAGATCGCGAAAAAATTCGTAACTTGGCCCATTCGGTTGGCGCATGGCGGCGAGACCCCAGGCATCTTTCTTGGACCAGAGTGCTTCGTCCAAGGTGGGCAATGAATTAGTGGAGGCGGCTGAGAGAGGTTGAACAGTTCCGGTAAAACTAAAGCAGAGAAAAGCAAGGCAGAGCCAGTTTGCCAATGGGTTGTGGCATCCGGTGCGCCGCTGAGGTACGACAATCATTCGACCATCATTACGAATAAGCCTGTAATGATGCAAACGCAAAGGCAGTTAAGTATCAGCAACGCGACCGGATCAAGACTTCTTCACTTTGAAACGAATCGCAACTTTGCCTTTCAGTGTGGAAATATCCACCGTGCCTTGGTTGTCTGGTTGCAACTGCTGCGAGCCTGATTCCGCTCCGGTTATCGTCCAGCCATCCGGCACGCGGATGCGGAGTAAAGTTGTTTTCGGTATTTGACGCTGTGGCAAATCCACTTCTGCAATCACTTCACCTTGACTCAACTTTGATTGTAATCGCATTGATACTGACCCGAATGTTGTAGGTGCGCGTTCGACCTTGATGACCTTGCCGTCTTCCAACCAGCGTTTGGGCGTTGCAAACATCAATCGCAATGTGTCTGGTGCGCCGTCTTCATCGAGGTCCCAATCCTGCACGAGCATGCGCCGAAATGTTTGCAGCCAGAAGGCGTTGCCCGCGCTGTTCGGCGGACAATAATATTGGCGGCCCCATTGGTCGAGCGGTTCGATGGAGCAACCTTCGCCGCAGGTAAAGGTGTCACGACTCAAACCGGCGGCCAGCATTCCATAAAAACTTACCAGTGCGCGTTCCGGTTCATCGCGGCGCAATAACGTCCGCACGTAACGCAGACCGTAGAGCGGATTCAAATTGCCGGTGCTAATCCAAAAGCTTGGCCATGGTCGAGAACGGGTAAGTCCCATGAATAAGCCGCCATGCTGTTGCAAATATTCCACCATGCCGGTTTCCAGTTCCGAATTCTGCCCGAACACTTCCGAGCCGATAAACGTGTTCACCATCAAATTCCAGTAGCTGCCCATTCGCGATCCGGTAATGACGTCATAAGGTTCTTCTTCGCCAAAAAGCGCATTGGGAATGAAGATAGGCTTTACGTCTTTCTTCACGCTCTTGTCCACCGCCGCCATGATCGCCTGGTGAAACTCCGCGCTTTCCTTTCGCAGTTGCGCCGCTACTTCCTTGTCCCCGAGTTCGTCCAGCAGCGCCGCCGTGTCGCGCATTGCGCGCCAGCCCTTCGCATTCGAGTTCATCGAAAACACCGGCGTCGCGATGTCACCGCAATATTGCTCGCGCGGATAAAGCCCGTTTGTCACGGCGCGGCCCTTGGTCAGCCGATCCAGTTCCTTTTGCCAGCGCGGGCGCAATGATTTTACAAATTCGGCATCGCGCGTTTGCCAGTAGTACCGGCAGACATCATCAAGCTTGTGACCGGCTTGATGGAATTCCAAACCTTTGCGGGTGAAGTCGAGCAGGGGAACGACTAATCGCTTCATGTCTTCTTCGTAGCCCCAGAACATCATTGCCAGCGCGGCTTCACTGCCTTCCTGTTCGTAGAGCTGGTCGTATTGGTTGCCCGCGCTGTAATGCATGCGGTCGCCGTTGATCAACGAGAAGTTGGCAAGGATCATTGATCGCCATGCATCGTTCACGTAAGGCTCAGGCACTTCGACATTCATCCCTTGCTGCAAAATTTTCTGCCATGTGTCCACGGATTGTTGGCGTTGATGGGCATAACCATTCGCATCCAGCGGAGACGGGGTGGATGCAGGCATCGGAATGGTGGTCACGGCAATCGCCGCTGCCTGCTTGTCCTTGAAATTCGTTTCCAAAACATTTCGGTCCTTTAGCCACTTCCAATGACTGTCAAACCACACCAACACCTGACCCTTGGCATTCAGCAGACGACCCTGCTCGGCGGTGGCGGGTTCGCGTGTGTCGAGCCGGATGACCATGCGACCTTTATCAGTTCGTTCGGCCGTGCCTGGTTTAAAAGTAAACTGGGTGAGCGACACCGCATTGCTCGAATAAGCAGGGTCAACGCTTGCGAATGTTTCCTGCACGTAGTTGGCGCCGTTATGAACATAGTCCAGTTCCACAATCGGCAGATAACCTTCCGCAAACTTCGGCCCGGTGAGCCGTTGCAACAGTTCGCCATATTGCGCTTCGTCGTTGCCTACGCGGAACATCACGGGTGTGCCCAGTTCATTCCAACTGCGGGTGTTTGCCCGCAGGTTGATACCGCTGCCGTTTGCGATGAGCCGAGATTTCTTCTTCGAGTTCGGCGCGCTCAACACGATGGGGTAATGTTGAAAATCGGCATTCACATAATGCAACGATGGCAGCAACTTCTCGAAAAATTCATAGCTCGGGCCGTTCGGTTGGCGCATGGCTGCGTTGCCATAAAGGTCTTCCTTGGATGCCACCGCTTCCTTCAACGAGGGCAGGGGACTATTTGCATCTGCCGCATGGCTGGAAAACGCTGCGAGGTGAAGGGTGAGCAGAGCTAGCAAAAGCTTCTGCGATAAAACTGCGATGGCGAGACGACGGCAAGCAATGGTTCCGGTTAAAAAAGTATTCATAAGAACCAAACTACTTTGCGCTGCCGTGCAACGGAGTAAAGCAAAAGTTAAATTCCCAAGATTAAAAATATCGATTTGAAAGCCGGAATTATTGCCGCCTTTGACGCAACAGCCACTCCAGCGCCTCTGACTTTGAAGTAAAGACGTTCGCGGTTTGTCCCGCGTTGAGCGCGGCGGTGACTTCGAATTTCTCAGGGTCAATCACTTCTGGCCGCACCACTATTCCTACCGCGACTCTTCCCCGCGCTTTTTCCGCCCATTCCTGGGCAATCCAATACCGTTCCATAATCGTGGGCGGCGGATGGCCGGTACGCAGCGTCAGATCCACCAGCAATCGCAGGATGCCTTCCTTCCGGCAAAACAAGATCGCATTGCCCACCAAGACAATCGTTTCCCGCAACGAGCCCTCGCCTTGGGGACAGAAATTGGCGTAATCCTTATTGACCTCCAGATATTCCGGTATGTCCATGGATGTGTAATGTGCCGTTTTACTTTGAATAAGCGCGCAAATGGCGGCAACGAACCTTCCTGATTATTAAATGTGGAATGTGGACTGCCGCTTGTAAAGACCGATTTCGAAGCGCTTCTTAAAAAGGAAGTTCGGGCGACAGACGCCAAGGAGGTGGGGATGGGGAATCCCGCTGAAGAAACGTACTGTCACCCGAACCAACTGGAATAGTAGCAGACCTTTTTCTTCGTGCAATGCCTCATTTTATCATTCGTCCGGTCCGGTCGGGTGACCCCGCGAAGACACATTACAATTCTCACAGTGGCATTCCGAAATAATAGAAGTAAGCCGCCATGGCAAACGAGGCGATGGTTAGCGCGGCGATGGTGAAGACAGTCACCGAGAACGTTCGGGCGATTGGGCCACAACGATTGAAAGGTCGGGCAGTCCAAAAAGCCACAAAATA
>JAQGPC010000030.1 GCA_028293285.1 Pedosphaera sp. | reverse complement strand
AATGGCGCATCGAAGGTTTGAATGGCTTGGCCATGGGCAGCATTGGTTGGTGTCACGATCCGTACACCACGCCATCAACCATCCAATATGCAACCAAAGGTCAACCCGGATTCGAGGCTCCCGTCTGGCCGGAGAGCTGGTTTCCGGATGCCTTTATCGGAACCATGGCAGAGCTGTTGATTGCCTTGGAAAAAGGCACGCAACCGACCATCAGCGGCCGCGATAATTTAAAAACGATGGCTTTGGTCGATGCGGCTTATTTAAGTGCGAAGGAGCATCGGGCGGTGATGATTGATCAGGTTGCGCGGGAAAGCCATTCTGCTAATCAAGCTGCGCCAGCAGAGAAAACCACACCGTGGTGGAAGTTAAAATTTCCCATATTCAACCAAACCACACCGCTCAACTTCACCCGCCGTGCCACTCAGGTCCTGGCGCTTGCGCGAAAGGAGGCCGATCGCTTTCGTCATAATTTTGTCGGCACTGAACATCTCATCCTTGGCATGATAAAACTCGGCCAAGGAACCTCTATTCAAGTGTTGAACGCACTCGGTGCAGATCTTGAGACTGTCCGAAAGGAAGTTGAAAAGCGAATTGGTTCCGGCGTGGACGAAATGGAAGGTCAAGCCATTCCCTATACCCCGCGAGTTAAGAAAGTCCTTGCGCTTGCGGCGCGAGAAGCCAAAATTTTAAATCATACCTACGTTGGCACCGAGCATATTTTGTTGGGTTTGTTGCGGGAAGGCGGTGGGATTGCCGCGAGTGTGCTTAAAAGCCTGGGGATTAATCTTGAGCAAACCCGCGCGGAAGTTCTAAAGGGCCTGGACTCAAACGAAGGCTGAAACGCCGACAAGGATTCTTCTTTGTCCCTTTGCTACTTTGTTGTTAAAACCCTCCCATGAAACTCGGCATCATCAACAGCGCATTTCAGCAGGCCGGTGTCGATACCGGCACTGGTTTGAAGCATATCTCCCGTATCGGCTTCGATACCGTGGATGTTTTTACAGAAGCTGTCGGCATTTCAAAAAAGGAAGTCAGCCTCGTTGCCAACACCGCTGCCAAACTCGGCCTGCCGATCATCTCTTTGCCAGTCGTAGCCGTCGGCCTGGTTGATTTCAATGACCCCGTCCGCGAATTCCACATTGAGCGTTGCAAAAAATACATCGACCTCGCCAAAACTTGGGATGCCAAAAACATTCTGCTCGTCCTCGGCGAATATATCTGGCAACGCGAAGTCATTCCTGCCGAAGAGCAATGGCAATGGGGCATCGAAACCTGCCGCGTCCTCGGCGATCACGCAGCCAAAAAGAAAATTGATATCGCGCTGGAATTGGAACCCTTCCGCCTGAGCCTCCTCAACAACGTGGGCGAGATGGTCCGTTTTGTGGACGAGTGCAATCACTCGCGCGTTAAAGCCAATATCGATATCAGCCACCTCGTCCTGTCTGATACCAGCCCTGCCGAAGTAAAGAAACTTAAAGGCAAGGCTATTCATGTGCATTTAAGCGATTGCGATGGCAAGGTGCATGGCGATCTTCCGCCCGGTCGCGGCGTCGTTAAGTTCGCTCCCTACCTGCAAGCCATCAAGGAACTCCAGATGAACGGCGTGGTCTCCATCGAACTCGAATACGCGCCTGACCCGGCCAAAATTGTGGAATGGGTCGAAGAAGCTTATCGTGAAACCGACAAATTGATGAACCTGGTTGGCCTGCGTGATTAATATGAGAATTGGATTTCTAACGGACGCCAACGTCGAACGATTGGATTGGGGAAAACAAAACGGCTTCGGCTCCATCGGCTGGAACCGTTTTGATACCAGCTTGGCCGGACCAAAGCATTCCAATTGGCAACCCTTTGCCGAGCAGTTCGCCGCCGACGCCAAGTCGCGCAACCTCCGCATTTCCACTATCGGCGCGCTCTACAAAAATCCGCTCGACCCCAAACAAAGCGATTACGCCCGCTCCGTATTTCTCCGCGCCATCGACGTCGCCGCCCACGTCGGCATCAAAACCGTTTCAGGTTTTCCCGGTGCCGTTATCGAAATGGAGATAAATCCCAAAGGAGAAAATCCAGTTTACAAACCGTTTGAACAATTCCTTCCCCGATTGCTGGAGTTTTGGGAACCGATCGCTCGTGTGGCTGCCGACAAGGGTGTGCGACTCGCCTTCGAGCATTGCCCCATGGGTCCATATCATCTCCCGATTATGGGCTTCAACATGCTCGCCCAACCTGCGATGTGGGAACGCTTGTTCAATGAAACGAAATGCGAAAACATCGGCATTGAATGGGACGCGAGCCATCTGATGTGTCAGTTCATTGATCCGGTGACGAACATCCACAAGTTTGGCTCACGCATTTTCCATGTCCATGCCAAGGATGCCTACATTAATCGCCATCTCCTGGAGGTCTATGGCCTTTGTCATCCCGGCGTGAGTGAACATCGTATGCCTGGTTTGGGTCAGGCCAACTGGGCGGAAATAATCCATGCCCTGCTCCGTGCGGGCTACGATTCCGATCTAAACATCGAAGGCTGGCACGACCCAGTTTACCGGGACCACAATGCAGTCCCACCGGCTGATATCAAACTTGCCTCAGGGGATCGTCAGGCCGGTCAAAAACTGGAAGAAGCTGGTTTGTTGATTGGAAAACGAACCTTGGAACAATTCGTTCCTAGGGAACAATAGCCACATCGGGAGCTGCCGGTTCGGTTTTGATTTGCCGCGACAACCCCAGCGCCAACCCCGCAATAATTGCCAGGCAACCCCACAGTTGCCCCCAATGCAACGGTTCCTGTAGGCAGATTGAAGCAATACTCACTCCGGCCAGGGCTTGCACAAAAATCGTCATTGCCGCCACATTGACATCTGTTTCTCGAATGACCATGAACCAGACGGCGTAACCGATGGAAGTGCAAACCGTTGCCATATAAATAATCATCCACCAATATTTCATCGGCATATGGCGCGCGGCCAACATGGTTTGTTGTCCGTCACAAAGCAGGTTGGCCATCGTGCCGAAGATGAGCGCTAATGTCAGTATTTTCATCAAACCAGCACGTTCCATCAATGGCTTGCCCATGATCGAATAAACTGCCTCGCAAAGAAACGACGAAATAAAAATCACACTCGCGGTCAGTCCGGCCCATTGAAAATTTGCTCCCAACAAGCCATTGAGCAAGGCCACCCCGAACATTCCCAGCGCAAATCCCGCCCACCGACGCGGGCCGATATGTTCTCGCAGAAATATCGCCGCGGCCACGGAGGTGATCACCGGTTCCATCGCCATCAGCACGGAAGAGTTGCCCGCCGTGCCAAGTTTATTTCCGTAAACCTGCACGCGATGGCCCACCATGAAAACAATAATCCCGATGATTATTGTTTTAACCAAATCCCATCCCCGCGGCGCTTTGCCAGGCAGCCAGGGCCAAAGCGCGGCCAGCATCAGCGCGGCCACTCCGAAGCGCAAAGTAACGATTCCGCCCGGCTCCAAATAATTGGCGAGCGACTTATACAGGGACAAGGAAGCGGCCCAGCCGCAATTCATGACTATCAAAATTATTAAATACGACACTCTCATCGAAAACTGGTGAACAAGAAGCCGAAGAAGTTAAGACACTCCGCAAATTTCCGCAATTCAGCTACGCCACCCCCCTTAGATACTGCATCGCTCCATCCGTTCAATCACGAAATGACTTCTAATGCAAAGTGGAAGGCTCTCCCCATTGCACACGGTAACGCTCGTGCATGTATAAATCATCGGCCGTTTGATAAACTGCCGTGGCGTCCTTCTCCATTTCAAAATCAATTTCATCCGGCTTCTCAACCTTGCGCATGTTTTCCGTTTTAGGGTCGCCCCGGTAAAACTCCACGGTCTTGGGCATGCTTAAGACCACCAACCGATCACCGCGCAGCATGCCGATATCGCGATTATGATTCAGCAGCACCCGCCCGCCATCGTCCGGGCTATGCAGAAGATCCCGTCCGAAGAAGAGTGTTTGATAAGGCCTTCCCAATATCCCCAGGATGGTGGGCGCAACATCGAGCGAACATCCAAGATTCCCAACCCGGCTTGGCTCTTTAACAACCGCAGGGCCAACTACCATAAAAGGAATTTCATAGGAATAAATCGGTATGCTCTGGCTTCCATAAACCCGCGCACCATGATCAGCGACGACCACGAAAATGGTATTCGTATAAAAGGACTCTTTCTTTAAATCCCTAAAATATTTGCCCAGCGCATAATCGGTGTACATTACCGCAAAATCGCGCTGTTTATAATCCGGGTTCGCGGCGATCCGCCCCTTCGGATAAGTATAAGGTTTATGATTGGAGACGGAGAGCACCGTGGCAAAAAATGGTTTTCCTGTATCCGCCAGCTTTCGAAATTCCTCAATCGATCTCTGGTAGAGGTCCTCGTTGCAAACACCCCAGACCGTGGTGAATGTCGGATGCTCAAAATGTTTCTGCTCCACAAATTTGTCATAACCGTTGTTCACCGCAAACGAGCGCATGCCGTCGAAAAGCCCGCGTCCGCCGTAAAGAAACATCGTGTTGTAACCGTCACGCTTTAAAATCCGCGCAATTGTCTCCACGTTTTCAGAACGATCTCGCTTGACGATGGAATCGCCGGGCAGCGGTGGAAAAGAGGAAAGCACTCCTTCAAAGCCGCGCACCGTGCGATTACCCGAAGCGTAAATATTGGTGAACAGCATCCCCTCTTCATTCGCCAATCGGTCCATCTCCGGCGTCAACGTATTTGTCCGTCCGAGGCAACCCCAAAATTCCGAGCCCAAACTTTCTTCCAGCATGATGACAACATTAAGCTTCGGCTTATCAGCACTGCCCGCAATATCCCTTTGCAGGGAACCCGGCTTGCCGGAAAAGGTGGCATTGGTTTCGGTTACCATGCGCCGGGTTCGTTGATAGGCATCTTCCGCAGGAAGTGTTTTGTAGTAGGCGGAATAATCCAAATTGCGCGTCACGGCCGCAGCCACGAAAGCCACCTGGCCATTATTGGCCATTTCATTGAGTGACCGTTCGTTGCTAAAACGATATTCCCGAAAGCTGACGGTGAAACCGAGCGCCACACAGGCAATGACCATGCCACAAGGCCAGAACAATCGCGCCCGCCCATTTGCGGGCGTGTCCCACATGCGCCGGGTTATTTTATGAATGGCAATAAGTAGGATGACCGCACCGACACAGCAAATCGCCACAATTTTTACCACCGGATAGGAATCCCAAATGTTGCTAAACACCTCCGTCGGATAGAGAAGATAATCGACTGCCACCGTGTTGTAGCGCGACTTAAACTCTTCGAAAAAATAATATTCCGCGAAGAAAGAAAAAATCTGGTTTACCCAGAAAAGGAAAAAAACTGCCTTGAACAGGAAGCGATGCCACCCGGCGCGAAACCAGCGATCCGGCAGCAGGGCCAGCCAGAACACCAACGGGAGACACATCAAAAGCCCCACAAAAATATCCAGGTGCAGGCCGATAAGAAAGGCCTTTAGAATATCTCCTCCCGACGGAAGTGGCTGCGGCTTAAACAGCACGAACAGGACCGCTCGCAATAGAGTGAAGCAGAGGAGCAGCCCGACAAAATTGATTATGGCCAAAGTGAACCGGGATTGTTTCCAAGTCCGACTTTGCTTCGCGGGCAGATTTTCTTTTAAAGGCGTCGTTTCCAAATTGGTACGAATATTTAATGTGCCGAATCCATCTATAATGAGGAACCCGGTCATCGCCGACTATTCGCATAATGCCACATTGAGTCAAGCTTATGACGGACATCAGCGTGTCCGCTGGAAATTGGCATTTGCAGAGCAGCACGCTCGTCGGTTAAGATTCGGGTTCTCAATTAATGAAAAATTGGCTGATAATATTGTTTATTTTGGCAGCAGGCGGCGGAGGCTATTATTATTACACAAATAATAAGGCCAAGTCTAAAGCCGCCACCGCTAATCCCACCCGGCCTACTACCGCGCCGGTGGAATCCCGCAACATCCGATTCGCTCTTACTGCGGCCGGCGATATCGGCCCCGCCGATCAAGTCTCTGTTCGCCCGGAAATCAACGGACGCATTTCCGTGCTCCCGGTGGATATTGGTGATCAAGTGAAGAAGGGCGACTTGCTCTTTTCCTTGGACGATCAGGATTTGCAAACGGAACGTTCCTCCCGCTTGACCGAAATTGAAGGCACGAAACTCCAACTTGAGAAAACCCGGCGCAACTACGAACGCAGCAAACAACTCCACAACGACAAGCTCATCTCGCAGGAAGTCTACGACGACAGCAAGACTGAGTTTGACCTCGCACAGAATTCTCTCGAACGCGCTCAGAAAGCACTCCGACAGGTCGAAGATCAACTTTCCAAGACGCGAATCATTGCCCCGTTTGATTGCACGGTATTGACGCGGCCCATTTCCATCGGCCAGGCCGTCTCCGGCTCCGGCGGCTTCAATAGCGGCACCGAGGTTATGACCATCGCCAACCTCAAAGATATGATCGTCAATGCCCATGTCAATCAAGCCGATGTCACACGCATGAAAATGGATCAGGAAGTGGATATCGAAATCGAAGCGGTACCGGGACTCAAATTCAAGGGAACCGTAAAGCGCATCGCACCTCAAGCCACCATCAAAAACAACATCAAAGGTTTCGCCGCCCAAATTTTTCTCAAGGACATCGATTCCCGCGTGCGCCCGGGCATGACTGCCAATCTCACCATCCCATTGATCTCCGCTGAAAATGTTTTGGCTATTCCCCTCGCCGCCGTCTTCACCGAACAAGGCGACCGTTATGTCTATGTAAAGAACGAAGAAGCGTTCGACGTCCGTCCCATTCAAATCGGCGTGGCCGACTTCCAGTATGCCGAAGTATTGAAAGGATTGTCCGCGGGTGAAACTGTTTCGTTGGTTCGGCCAGTGGATGCGCCAGAACCAAAACCGAAAAAGTCGAAATCCGCTGACAAAACAGCCGAGGCCGATGGAGCTAAAAAGGATGGCGCTCAAACCGGCAAAACCAAGGGCAGCTCCAACAAGAGCAAACGCACCGTTCTCTGAGGCACTTCCATGGCGCTCATCGAAGTCCGCAACGTCAGCAAGCTCTACCATCTCGGCGGCGAAGAGATTCGCGCACTTGATGACGTCTCGCTCGATATTGATTCCGGCGAATTCATCTCCATCATCGGCCCCTCTGGCAGTGGCAAGTCCACGCTCATGCACATTCTCGGCTGCCTCGATTCTCCCACCAAAGGCACCATCAAGCTCGACGATACGATGATCGAAAATGCCACAGCCCATCAACTCGCCGGCATTCGCAATCGCAAAATCGGCTTCGTCTTCCAATTTTTTAATCTACTGCCCAAGCTCAATGTCTTGCAAAACGTCGAACTGCCCATGATCTACAGCGGCCTCCCGGCGAAACAACGCCGTGAACATTCCATGGAAGCCCTCAAGCTTGTCGGCCTCGAAAATCGCAGCAAGCATCGCCCCATGCAAATCTCCGGCGGCCAGCAGCAGCGTGTCGCCATCGCCCGTGCGCTCGTCAACAATCCCAAAATCGTCTTCGCCGACGAACCAACCGGCAATCTCGACTCCCACACCGGCGAAGCCATTCTCGAACTCTTTCGCAAATTAAGTACTGAAGGCCGCACCATCGCGCTCGTCACGCACGACCCCGAAATCGCCGCCGTTACGCCACGTCGCATTGAGATTCGCGATGGCAAGATCGCCAAGGAAGTTGACGCCCGACTTGCCGGTCTGGATCGCGCGGGCGCTGTCATCGCCGGAGGCAAACCATGAACCTGTTCAACGCCGTCATGGTCGGTTTGAAGGAAATTTGGGCACACAAGTTTCGTTCCCTGCTCACCATGCTCGGCATCATTCTTGGCGTAGCCAGTCTCGTAGGCATGTCCGCCCTCGTGAAGGGCATGGAGAACGGCATGAAGGAATCGCTCATCGCCATCGGCGGACTTGAACGCGTGCGACTCGAGGAAAACGACATTCCCGCCTATCAACAACATCTCACCGACCAGGCCGTGGGCTGTACCATGAACGATGTTTACGCCTTGGAGAAAAGCGCCCCGCTTATCAAACTTATCACGCCCGAGATGCGCCTGCGCGATGCCATGATGACCAAAGGCAGCAAGACTTTCAGCCCCTGGGTCTTCTCCGGCACCTCGCCCAACGCCCTCGAAATGAACCAGCACACCGTTGAATACGGCCGCATGTTCAACGAAATTGATGACGAACAAGCCCGCAACGTCTGCGTCGTCGGCACCGGCATACGCGACGGCCTCTTCGGCGCGCCCGAGCAACTCGGCTACGAATTCAATCCCGTCGGCGAACAAGTCACCATCAAGGGCCAGCCCTTCACCATCATTGGCATGTTCCAACGTTACGAGAGCGAGCAGGAACGCAAAGCCCGCGAATATATCAAGGAACATCCGCCCGAACCCGGCAACACCAATGGTCCCAGTCGCAGCAAAGGTTGGGGCGGTAAACGCAGCAACAACTTCGTCTTCACGATGAAGAACAACACCGTTTACATTCCCCTCAACACCATGTGGGTCAAATTCCGCTCCACCGCCGGCTCCAATAATATTCCCGATGCACGACTCTCCAGCATGGCCGTCAAGGTGGCCGATGTAAATTCTCTCGAACAAGCCATCCAGCAGGCCCACAACGTCCTCATGCACACCCACAAGGGCATCGAAGATTTTGCCTTTCAGACGCAGGAAGATTGGGCCGAGACCATCGGCAAAGCCATCAAGAACGCCCGCATGAGCGGCGGCATCATCGCCGCCATCAGCCTCCTTGTTGGCGGCATCGGCATCATGAACATCATGCTCGCCAGCATCACCGAACGCATCCGCGAAATCGGCATCCGCAAAGCCATCGGCGCCACCTTCCTCGACGTCTTCATCCAAATCCTCGTCGAAAGCGTCGTCATCGCCGTCATCGGCGGCGCAGCCGGACTGCTCGCCTCCATGGGTCTCGTTAACTTCCTCCAATTCCTTTCTCCGACGGAAAACACCCCCGTCATCACCCTCAACGCTATGGCCATGGCCTTCGCCTTCAGCGTCGGCATCGGAATCCTCGCCGGACTATTCCCCGCCTTCAAAGCCGCCAAGCTCGACCCCATCCAGGCGCTGAGATACGAATAATCCTCCGTTCGGAGTTCCGCGTTTACGCGGCTCAGAGAAAACCGACGAGAATAGAAGTTGGAGCATGGCAAAAAGGCCGCACCTTTTCCGATGCGGCCTTCATTCAACTTAAAATTCTTACTGTTTCTTTGCCAACACCCCTTCCCACCATTCAATATATAAAATCAGGGGCACATTCAGGGGAGCCCAAGAGAATAGCGGCCTCAGCGGAGTGTAAATGATTAATATTGCTCTATCCCCATTTTTGCCAAACCCTTTTACCCGCGACCTGACTCCCGCCACCGGCCCGATACTCAAAACATACAACAGCACCACCACCACGAACCAACACACCCAATGCGCGAATCCTCCTGCACGTTTCGCCTCAGATTTTACTTCCGTTGGTTCATCCATAAAAGAATCGGCCGCACCTTACTCCGATCCTCACCGCTTCCCCAAGTCTATCCAAAACATTAAATACGAATTCAATGCCCCGTCCAAATGAGCCTTGCGCGAAACCCAGCCAAGTGGTGCATAAATTCTCATGGAAGCTGGTTTAATGACGCCCTTATTACACATCAGTACCGCTGGCCCACTGCTCAACACATATACCGCTAAAATCATCCCCGACCACGCCAGCCACCAAGGCCACGCTGCTTCACTTTCGGTTCGGGTATGTCGTCCATCACCTACCAATACAGAAGCATCCCGCTTTCGCCCACCAAAAACGGAAATTGACCAAAACCCCTTATTTTCCCCGTCGTCGATGAAATCGACGACGAGCGAATTTCCGATTACTCTCAACTTTTACCCCTCATCCCTCAACTCCCTCTTTTTTTCCGACCTCCGACCTCTGGCCTCCCTCCTCTGACTTCTGGTTTGAACTCACACCTACTCGTACCAGGTCGTACAAGCTCGAAACTGCTCATAGGAGCGCGGCATTTATGCGGCTTCAATGTGAATGCATCCGTCTTGTCAATCAGCCACAAAATCCATTCGGCTACCCAGGCAATTATTCAATTCCAACTCGTACCAACTCGCACTAAGTCGTACAAGCTCGAAACTGCTCGCATTTTTAAGGTGCGCGGTCCCGCACGCGGGACCGCTTCAATGAAATCTTCACCTGGCTTCTTAAACCTAAACTGACCGTCAATCACCCCGAGCAGTCTGGAATCAAATACGGGTAGCAGCCGACGTAAGAAGACTCTAACTTCGCCTTCACCAACAACTCCCATCCACTCGTACCAGGTCGTACTGACTCACATCAGCTCGAAACCGCCCCATTCCCATAGCTACAGAGTAGCGCAAGCTGATAGCCCACGGCGTAAGCCGTGGGAAAACAGACCAAACCTCCCAAGCCCCGGACGGAGCGAAAGAAGCCTTCAGCCGCGTAGCCCATTTAACTTTGTAACCCTCCCCGTTCGGAGTTCCGACTTCAGGTGGCGGGCCTCTGCCCTCGGACTTCCGTCCTCTGGCTTGAATTGTCAAAGAGCAACCGTTCCGGCGCCAGCGCGCCGCCCGTGTGGCCATCACCCATCCAAATCCACAACCGAATAATAACACATGTTATACAACGGTCAACTCTTTTTTCAGAGCGCTAATGGCCCCTCCTCTTGAAATTCGCAAGCATGCCCCAACACGTCCACCACCCGTGGCGGGACGGCTCCCTCCTCCTTGTAGCGCGGACTTTCCAGTCCGCTCCCGCATGCGGGACCGACATTCCTGTCGGCCACTTGCCATTAACCCCATCTACCTCTTTTCCGACACCGCACCCCAAAACAGCCCCCTGCTCCCCGCCAAAGGAGCGCGCCATTCAGGCGCTTCGATGCCAAACCTTCAACAATTGAAAACCCGCCCGTGCCCCTCCTTCCACTTCCACAAGTAGCACCGAGGTCAGAAGGCAGACAGACAGGCATACTCGCGAAGCAAGCCACCCCTCACCAAAGATGACCATCTTTCCCCGTCCCGTAGCCACCAATCGTCAAAAGAGAGCTCACATTTCCCGAAAGTGACCTCACATTTGGAGAATGCGAGTCATAAAACCACGCTTTCCAGCCCTTTTTCCATTTGAACACCCTAAAATCCAGCTATTAAGCTCTTAAACTGCAAAATCCGCCTTTTTCCACCCGAAAATCCCACTGGACGAACTGAATCCCCTCCGGCAACCTCCCATTACCGCCTATGAGGCACCCAATGTTTCAATCCACCAACCACCGGTCGTATATTGATTGTTAGGCCGCTTCACGTCATGACGCCACTCGACACAGATTTCCCTGCTCCGTGGGAGACGTTCCCCGAGATTCCATGCGGCTCGATTCATTGGCGCATGGGACCAGGGGAGGACGTGATGCTGGAGTGGTGGCGCTCCGTCAAGCGTCTGACCGCAGAGGAGCGGCGAGCGTGGCACCAGCGGCACACTCCGCCGCCGGAGTGGGCCGAGTGGGTTCAGCGAGGTTTCACCCGCATCGAGGAGAGAGGCACATGAGCACTTCACATCAACGGCCTAACCATGCGCGAGCCTGTGTGAAAACTCAAAAAAGTTCATTTTGAAAGACGAAAAAGAGGTTCAAAACACCTTCACCTATTGTGAAAACGTCCTATAACTCAAATGTATGAGCCGACTTGTTGAACTCCCGCCCTGTGGAGGAGTTTTCACACAGGCTCGCGCTGCAGCGAACCCGACCATCGCGTTTTAGCCAACCAAAGGAAATCCCGCTGGACGAACCAAATCCCCTCCGGCAACCTTCTGCCACCGCCTATGCGGCACCTAATGTTTCAATCCACAAACCACCGGTCATATATTAATTGTTAGACCACATATGAGCCGAGCTTCCAAAAACATACTCAGAATTAGTTTGAGCCTGTTGTTTGACGGGTTGCTGTGGTGGATTGTTTATCGACAGGCACGCATCAAAGACGCGGCGCCTTCGGTGTATTGGTGGTTACTGACGATTTCTCTAGCTGTCTTTGCTTTGCTACCACTTATCGAGATGGCCAGACGAGGGCGAGTCCTTGAGAAAGTGTTGGCAGGATTTCTTTCGTGCGTTCCGGTCGGATGGGTGGGATTGTGTACTTATGCTGCTTACCATTGATTTCCACACTTTGTGGCCTAACAAATCGCTGCAGGCAAAGCGGGATGACGTCTTCAGTTCCGCTTCGCGGTTCACGCTGGTTGGTCCCGTGTGGCTCAGCTTTTATTCATTAGCCCGCTTCAGGAGCACGTAATGCGACCCCTTCGATATTCCATCAACGTCACGCTGGACGGTTGCTGTGATCATCGTGGCATCCCCCCGGACGAAGAGTTGCATCGTCACGCGATCGCGAACTTCGAGCAAGCCGACGCCCTCCTTTTTGGCCGGGTGATTTACGAAATGATGGAGGCGGCATGGCGGCAGCCAGCGCAGACGGGAGTGAGACCGGATTGGATGCAGCCTTGGATGCAACCCTTCGCCCGAACGATCGACGCGGCGAAGAAGTATGTGGTGTCGAGCACGCTGGACCGGGTGGATTGGAACGCGGAACTCGTGCGCGGGGATCTGGGAGCAGCAGTTCAACGGCTCAAGCAGGAGCCGGGTAGAGGACTCTTCGTGGGCGGCGTGAAGCTTCCGCTCGCGTTGGCAGAGCTGGGATTGATCGATGAGTATGAGTTCGTGGTGCAGCCAAGGCTGGCGGGCCACGGGCCGACGGTGTTCGCCGGGCTATCGAAGCCTCTCGACTTGAAGCTCGTAAGCCGGCGGGAGTTCGGCTCGGGAGCGGTGGCGCTGCGGTATGAGCCGAGGAAGTCACCATTGAGATGAGCGAGACGCGGCCTAACCCTGCGCGAGCCTGTGTGAAAAGTATTTTACTTTTTGTAAAATGGCGTGGGGTTGGCGAGGTGTTGACCGGATTTTGAGGTTTTTCTTTTTTGAAGTTTTCCAGGAGGCCAAATTATTGATCTGGGAATG
>JAQGPC010000027.1 GCA_028293285.1 Pedosphaera sp. | reverse complement strand
CATTCCCAGATCAATAATTTGGCCTCCTGGAAAACTTCAAAAAAGAAAAACCTCAAAATCCGGTCAACACCTCGCCAACCCCACGCCATTTTACAAAAAGTAAAATACTTTTCACACAGGCTCGCGCTGCAGCGAACCCTGCCATTCGTTCAGGAACCCCACTGGACGAACCGCACCCCGTCCGGCAACCTCCCACCACCATCGATGAGGCACCCAATGTTTCAATCCACGAACCACCGGTTGTATACTAATTATTAGGCTTATGCAGCTCGTCTCGCGATTTTGTCTTTCAGCACTGGTAGGGGCGGTGGCAGGGTTGTTCACGGCATTGCTGATCGGTTCGATGCTTCCACATTTTCGTTATTCCTACGAGGTATTATACGCGCTTGTGGGAGCTGTTTCCATTCTTGCCGGTGGTTACGCTGCTCCACTGTCTCGCCGCCGGCTGATTGCTGCCATATTGGTAGTGGTCGGCACCGTAGCTCTGGCCGTCCTCGATTTTCGTGGTGAGCCACTGAGCTTTTTGGTGGGAGCATGTCTGGCATATGCATTCCACTGGTTCACACGACGTGCCTAACAAATCGCGAGGCTGTGTGAAAACTCCCGGCGTGATTGACGGATGAGTGCGGAACGGGAAACTATTTTCTGAGGCGGGTGGGTTTGGTTTTCAGCCAACGAAAGGAAATCCCGCTGGACGACCCGCCTCCCTTCCGGCAATCTCCGGTTAACAACTATGAGGGACCCCTTGTTTCAATTCACGAACCGCTGATCGTATATTAATTGTTAGGCCACAAGACGCGCACAGGTTTTTATGGCACTGCCTGAAGACATTATCGCCAAAGTTCGGAGAGATTTTTCTGAAGATGAGGAGGCTCCTATTCTTCAGATGTTGAGCGAATATCAGCAGCGGCATCCAGAGCAGCCGGCCAGGATTTTGCGGTGCATTGTTTTTCTTGCAGACGGTAGTTTTAACGAGTTTGCCGAGGCTATTAAATTAGCGCAGCTCGACTGGCGAGATTTGATTGTATCAGCCGAATACGATAGCGGGTCTGGTGAGGAGCGCCATGTTCGGAATTTTAATTCACCATTTGTGGCCTAACCAGTCGCAAGCCTGTGTGAAAACTCCCGGCGTGATGGGCGAGTGAGTGCGGAACGGGAAAGTATTTTCTGGGGCGGATGTGTTTGGCTTTGGCCCACGAAAGGAAAACCTGCTCGACGAACCGCCTCCCCTCCGGCAACCTCCCACCACCGCCTATGCAGCACCCAATGTTTCAATACATGAACCTTCGGTTGTTTATTAATTATTAGGTGTCATCACACGCGTATGGAGTTGAGCAAACAAGATCGTGCCGAGCTAGAGCGACTGGAAGAAGAGCTATGGCGTGAGGAGACACGTTTCGACAGGAAACGAATGAGCGAAATCATCGCACCAGACTTTCTTGAGTACGGCAGGTCCGGTCGCATCTATCGGAGAGAGGACTCACTGGCTATTTCGCGGCAGCCCATTGATGCAGTGCTTCCTCTGCCGGATTTCGAGGCGCGCCTTCTTCATCAAGAAGTTGCTCAGATCACATATAATAGTGCCGTTACGTATGACGGAGTCGTTCAGCGCGCTCGGCGAAGCTCGATATGGTCGCGCATTCCCGGCGGTTGGGTGTTGCGATTTCACCAAGGCACGCCTTATGACACCTAACCATGCGCGAGGCTGTGTGAAAACTCCCGGCGTGATTGGCGGATGAGTGTGGAACGGGAAAGTATTTTCTGTGATCAGCGTAATCCCGGTGGCTCGAAAGCATCTCGCGGCGTTTGGTGACGGGAGCGGTGCTCCCGTGAACCACCACTGCGCTTCTCAGTTCAGTGCATGGCAGAGATGAAGTGACAGGTTGGGGGTGGTTGTGTTTATTTTCGGCAACGAAAGGAAATCCTGCTGGACGAGCCGAATCTCGTCCGGCAAACTCCCACCACCGCCTTTGAGGCACCGCAATTATGAAAGTGCGTTTGGCTTTTTGCCTCTCTTTGGTTTTTGTGCTGATTGCGCTGTCGCTGCGTTTCGCTGCGCTAGGCCAGTTTCAGGAAGGGTATCGCATCCGCGCACAGACGGGACAACGTGAATTTCCATCGCAGCAGTCGCACCGTGGAGCATTGTTGCTTTATCTTTCGCTACCCTTGGCAGCGGCTAGCGCAGCCTGCATGTTAATATCGTATCGGAAGAAAGAGCCGGCATGGCGCTGGCTCACAATTGGCCTGCTCATTGTCTATCTGCTTATCAGCTTTGCACCAGCGTAATGAGATGGTTTAGTACGCGCATATTGAAACCCTATCTTCTCACCACCGGCATTCTCTTCGGCCTGATGGCGGCAGTGCATATCTGGCGTGCCATCGCGGAATGGCCCAAGCAAGGCATCAACCTTGAGTTTGTTGTCGGCATGGCTGCCCTCATTGCCCTGCCCGGTCTCCTCTCCTGCTGGGCTTTCCGACTGCTGCGAAATCTGTCGGCCAATCGCGCCAAGCTCACATCAGAAAAGGAGTGATAGTTATTGAGAATGAACCACTGTTTGCAGAGTAACTGCGGAACTATCAACACACATGAGACTTCGCCTGCTCCATAATGGAAACGTCAATGCCGCGAACCCTCACTGGCATCTTTGGCTTGATGATGATGGCAGACTGCTCGGTGAAGTTATCGGTCGGCAATCTGAGTTTCGCTGCATACAGGAATTCACCCAGCAGCTTGATAAGGTTGAGACTGCTGCATTGTTTCGCGCAGCAGAACAGATGCGTTCCGAGTTTTCGGCAAGGCAGTTGTTGCCAGACGATATTTACGTTGAAGTCCGGGAAGGCGGCCATCCAATTTTCGGCTTTGCGGTTCCCCAAGCTGACCAAGCCAGATTCCGGGAATTATTTTTTGAGAAATTTGAAAAAATTCTGGAAAAGTATGCTTAACGAGTGCGCTACCGCGAAACCTGTCAGCCAATCGCACCAATCTCACATCAGAAGAAATGACAAGCGATAGTTCTCATTAACACCGCGGCTTCAGCCCGGTGAAAACGAAGCCAATATTTGTTTCAGCCGTTTCAACGGCTTTTCGTACGACTTAAGGCAACCCAGGTTGCATGTCAGCGCTACCGGTGTATCCTAATTGTTAGCAAGTAGGGAGAGAACTCAACTATCTAACGCGCGCTGATGAGTTGCGGCGCGCGCTGAACCACTGAAGCAACTCAAAATCACAAACAAGGAGAACATCTATGCCCCTGGTGAATGTAAAACTGATCGAGGGCGTTTTCACGCCCGCGCAAAAACAGGAAATGGTCCGCAAGCTCACCGACACCATGGTATCCATCGAAGGCGAAAACCTGCGTCCATTGACGTTGGTCATCATCGAAGAAGTCAAAAGCGGCGACTGGGGAGTCGGCGGCGATCCCGTCACGACCAACGACGCGCTGGCGCTTCGACTGGCAAGTCCAAAGGTTAACGCCTGACACCGTGTTGAAGCCCACAACCACCCCCGCTTCTCCGTTGCGGATCGGCGTGGGAAATTCATGTCCCAGCGGGACATGGTGAAAATAGCCCGGCAATTTATTGCCGGGAACAAACTGGATTCACCATTTCCATTCTCTATCCGCCATCCTCGCATCACTCCATCACTCCATCACTCCAATCCCCTCCTCCCTACTCTTTTACCAACACCAACAAATCCTTGCTCTCGACCGAGTCACCGACCTTCACGTTAACCTCCTGAACCATGCCATCGCACGGCGCATAGATGGTGGTTTGCATCTTCATTGCTTCGAGCGTCAGCAACTTCTCGCCCTTGGCCACCTTGGAACCGACGCTCACCGCCAATGACGTAATCAATCCCGGAATCGGCGCACCGACCTGTGCGGGAACCGCCGGGTCAGCCTTCGCGCGCGCCTTCACCGCGCTCTTCACCGAGCGATCCAGCACCGTCGTCTGGCGCGGCATGCCGTTCAATTCAAACAACACCGTCCGGCGACCTTCCGGATCCACGGGGCTGATGTTGACGAGGCGGATGAACAAGGTCTTGCCTTCTTCAATCGCCACCATGATTTCTTCACCCAACCGCAGCCCGTAAAAGAACGGCCCCGTCGGCAGCACGGAAAGATCGCTGTAGTCGCGCACCTTCTTCGCGAAATCCTGGAAGACTTCCGGATACATTATCGAACTGTACAGATCATCATCGGTGACATCGCGCTTGAGTTTCGCCGCCAGATCAGCCTTCGCTTTTTTGAAATTCAACGGCGGAATACCTTCGCCCGGCCGACCCTTCAACGGCTTGCGATCACCCAGCACCACCTTTTGCACCTGTTTGGGCCAACCGCCCACCGGCTGCCCCAATCCACCCGATAACATATCGATGACTGATTCCGGGAACGGCGTCGAACTTGGTTCCAAATTCACCACATCTGCCGGCTTGATGCCGCGCGTGATAAGGAACATCGTCATGTCGCCGACCACCTTGCTGCTCGGCGTCACTTTCACGATGTCACCAAAAAGCTGGTTTACTTCCGCATACGTGCGGGCAATTTCCGGCCAGCGATTCGCCAAGCCCATGCTCGCAGCCTGCTCCTTCAGGTTGGTGTATTGGCCACCCGGCATTTCGTGCAAATAAACTTCCGCGCTGCCCGACTTCGGTGCGGTATCGAACGGCGCATACGCCGGACGCACCTGTTCCCAATAATCTGAAAATTCATTCAACGCCTGGAGATCAAGGCCGGTATCACGCGGCCCGTTCTGCAACGCCGCGACAATCGAATTCAAATTCGGCTGGCTCGTGGAACCGGACATCGCCGCCAGCGCCAAATCCACCACGTCCACCTGCGCATCGTTCGCTTCCATCACCGAAGCCGACGCCACGCCACTGCTGTCATGCGTGTGGAAATGAATCGGAATTCCAATCTCTTCCTTCAACGCCTTCACCAACTGATACGCGGCATAAGGACGGCACAGTCCCGCCATGTCCTTGATGGCCAGGAAATGCGCGCCCATTTTTTCCAATTCCTTCGCCATCTTGATGTAATACTTGAGCGAATACTTCGTGCGCTTCGGATCAAGAATATCGCCGGTATAACAAATCGCCGCCTCGCAAATCGCGTGGGTATCCTGCACCGCTTCCATCGCCACCTTGAGATTTGGAATATAATTCAGCGAATCGAAGATGCGGAAAATATCAATCCCCTCCGACGCAGCATGCTTGATGAACCCTTCCACCACATTGTCCGGATAATTGCTGTAACCGACGGCATTCGAGCCACGGAACAGCATCTGGAAACAAATATTCGGAATCTTCTCGCGCAACGACCGCAACCGCAACCACGGGTCTTCGTGCAAAAAGCGCATCGCCGTGTCAAACGTCGCCCCGCCCCACAATTCAAGACTGAACAATCGCGGCGTCCGTCGCGCCACGGCATTGGCCACCGCCAGCATGTCAAACGTCCGCACCCGCGTGGCGAGCAACGATTGATGCCCATCACGAAACGTTGTATCCGTGATCAACAACCGTTTCTGTTTCAACGTCCATTCCGCAAATTTCTTCGGCCCCATCTCCAACAATAGTTGGCGCGTCCCGGAGGGCGGCACTTGCTTGGGATCGTATTTCACCGGCGTGACAGTCGGCAGCGGAGCTTTAAGCGTGAAACCCTTCGATTGCGGATTCCCATTGACCACCACATCGCCGAGAAATGCCAGCAGCTTCGTCGCGCGGTCCCGGCGCGGCTTGAACTGGAATAACTCCGGTGTGGTATCAATGAGCGTCGTGGTTGCCTTGCCAGTTCGGAACGTATTGTTGTGAATGACGTTTTCGAGAAACGGAATGTTCGTCTTGACGCCGCGAATACGGAACTCACGCAACGCGCGATCCATGCGTTGCAAAGCCACATCAAAGGTGCGCCCGGACGCCGTGACCTTTACCAGCAACGAATCATAAAAGGGCGTGATGACACTGCCCGAAGCGCCCATGCCGCCGTCGAGCCGAATGCCAAACCCGCCCGCTGAGCGATAGGTAAAAATTTTGCCGTAATCCGGCGTGAATTTATTTTCCGGATCTTCGGTCGTGATACGCGACTGGACGGCATAACCATTGCGCGGAACTCCTGACTGCGGCGGCAAATCCACTTCTTCGCCATGCAAGGAATGTCCCTGAGCCACGAGAATTTGCGCGCGAACCAGGTCAATGCCCGTGATCACTTCCGTCACCGTATGCTCCACCTGGATGCGCGGGTTCATCTCGATGAAGAACCATTGGTTCGTATCCAGGTCGAGGAGGAATTCCACCGTGCCGGCATTGTCATAGCCGATTTCCGAAGCAATCTTCGACGCGGCATCGCACAACTCTTCACGGACTCTGTGGTCAAGTCCCACCGAAGGCGCAATCTCAATGACCTTCTGGTGACGGCGTTGCACGGAACAATCACGCTCGTGCAAATGTAAAACATTTCCGTGCTGATCCCCCAACACCTGCACTTCAATATGCTTGGCGCGGGGAATATATTTTTCCAAAAAGACAGCGGAATTACCAAACGCACGACCAGCCTCATTGCGCGCTTCATCCAAAAGATCAACCAGGTCCGCGGACTTCGTCACCACCCGCATGCCACGTCCGCCGCCGCCAAAGGCCGCTTTGATAATCAACGGAAATCCAATTTCCTTGGCAACTTTCAATGCCTCGGTGCGGTCTTCCACTGGGTTTTCAGTTCCGGGCAAGGTCGGCACACCCACCTTGAAGGCCAATGCGCGAGCAGCCACTTTATCACCCATCAAGCGCAGCAACTCCGGACGCGGCCCAACAAAGGTAATTCCAGCTTCTTCACAGGCTTTGGCAAAATCCGCGTTCTCGGAAAGGAAGCCATAGCCGGGGTGAATGAGATCAACGTCCTTTTCCTTGGCCAGTGCCACGATGCCGGGAATATCCAAATATGCACCGACTGGCCCCTTTCCTTCGCCCACCAAATACGCTTCATCCGCCTTAAAACGATGGACGGAGAGCTTGTCCTCTTGGGCGTAAATTGCCACGGTTCTCAACCCAAGTTCCGTTGCCGCCCGGAAAACGCGGATGGCAATTTCGCTGCGGTTGGCTACCAGCAGCTTTTTAAACTGGCGCTTAGGTTGGATGGCTTCGGACTGTGTCGTTGTTTTGGCTTTGCCTGAACTCATAAGTATCGCGCGTGTTTATAAACGAGCGAAGGCAGATTGGCAAAGGATTGATGAGAATTATTGCGCGGCAGCGGAAGGGTCAGGAACTTACATTTGAGCAAATTCCGGGGCTTTTACCCCAGCAGGACAGGTTACACCGCATGTGCGGACTGAAATGCAAGCCAGTCCTCGATTAGAGCCGGGTGGGAGGAGTATCGAAAACGTCCGGAGTCGCCGGATTGCCTGGGGCAATGGTGACGCTCGGCCCGCGCTTCTTGGGCGGAGGCGTCCGCAAGGCCTTGCGCTTCTCTTCCTCTGTGAGTTCGGGAGGAGGATTGGCGGGTGCCGTCACCGCAGCGTCCTTGCCCGTTTTCAGTTTTTCCGCCGATTCTGGCTGCTGCTGCTCGTTCATGGATAATATTAAAATCGAAATGACATTGTGCAAATGGGCAATTTAATTTTTCGAAATTTCGCGTTATATTTCAAAAGTGCCGCCGGATAATCTTAAGCGGTAGCTATTCAGAAGGAACTCAGATGAAACCGGTTTACATCGGCACCAGCGGTTGGTCTTACAAAGATTGGGGCAAGGCGTTTTATCCCAAGGAAGTGCCTAAGAGCCGTCAATTCGAATACTACGCCACACAATTCCCAACGGTCGAAATCAATAACACCTTCTACCGGCTCCCCACGCCGAAGTCGGTAGAAGACTGGCGCGATAAGGCACCGGAGGATTTTTTGTATGCGATTAAGGGCAGTCGCTTTATCACACACATGAAGAAGCTCGCCAACCTTGGTGATGGAATAGATAACTTCTTTAGCCGCATCAAGCCTTTGAAGAAGCAGATTGGCGTTATCTTGTGGCAACTCCCGCCCATGTTGAAAAAAGATGCGGGCCGGTTGAATGATTTTCTACGAGAACTGCCTAAAGGCTATCGCTACGCAGTTGAGTTCCGCCATGTCTCCTGGCTGGATGATGAAGTATTCACTATTCTGCGGAAACACCACGCAGCTCATGTGAACTTAAGTTCGGGAGGCATGCCGATGGACCTGACGGTCACCACCAATCTCATTTACATTCGCTTCCATGGCTTGGCCGGTGGCGCGGCGCATGACTATGCGCGCAAAGAGTTGAAACCGTGGGCCGAATTCATTCACGGGCATCCCAGGCATACGGTATTTGCCTACTTCAATAATGATATCAATACCCGCGCACCCGGGAATGCGCAGATGCTTATGGAAATAGTTGGAGAGCGTTCAGTTCAAGCGGTCGCCAATCCTGTGCTACACTAGTTGGGAGATGAAAAAATGGGCTTTAATTACGGGTGCATCACAAGGAATCGGTTACGAATTTACGAAACTATTCGCCGCCGATGGATACAATCTCGTGCTGGTGGCTCGCGACCAAGCTCGCTTAAAACAGGTGGCAGATGAAATAGGCGCCCGCTTTGGCATCGTCGCAAAAATAATCCCTAAAGACCTCACTGCCAGAACAGCCCCCAAGGAAATCTTCGATGAGCTTCAAACTGACAAAATTCAGATTGATGTTCTAATCAATAATGCCGGTTTTGGTTTTCAAGGCGCATTTTCCGAACTCGAACTTCAACGCCATCTGGATCTCATTCAGGTCAATATGACTGCCTTGGTAGAGTTAACTTATTTATTCCTCAAACCGATGCTCGTGCGACGCGAAGGACGCATCTTGAATGTTGCTTCCACTGCCGCATTTCAGCCCGGCCCTTACATGGCCATGTATTATGCGAGCAAGGCATTCGTTTACTCCTTCTCCTGCGCGCTGGCTGAAGAGTTGTCCGGCACCGGTGTCACCGCCACCACGCTAAATCCCGGCATCACCCGATCACAATTTCACGGACGGGCGGGACTCCAACGCTCCAAAGGTTTCGCCATCATGGAAGCAGAGGAGGTGGCAAAAATTGGTTATCGCGCTTTGATGAATGGCAAACCTAATGTGACCGCTGGCCTGATTAACAAACTGAGTTCCAGTATCGCGAAAGCCTTGCCCACACGGCTGACCACACGGATCGCGGCCAGGTTGAACAAGCACGACGACCGTTAAACGTCAGGTAAAAGCTGTTGCCAATCCGAAATCGAGATAGGTCTGCATGACCATCGGCCCGGAACGACTTAACTTTCCCCATCTGGATTAATTACCGTTGCAACTATTCGCCTCGGAAGTAATTTTTTATCTGGCCCTGGTCATCAATCTGGATAAGCCGATGGCCGCCAGGAACAAACAGCGGCTTGCCGTTTTGATCATAACCCACAATCCGCCACACCATCACCGACCAGCCGTTTGTTTCATGGCTGGCATCATAGGTCGCACGCTCCGCCCAGTTATCATTTTTCGCCACTGCCCCTTTTGCAATTTGAATCACTTGATTCGTGGTAAGTGTCGCCGCTCCAGCCCTTGGCTGGAGCGAAGTCGAACCTTGATGATGCGCGCAGCCCGCGATCAGAAATAGACCTGTCGCATACCTG
>JAQGPC010000007.1 GCA_028293285.1 Pedosphaera sp. | reverse complement strand
GGGTATAAGCTTCCTTGGTACCGGTTTCGGCAATGGTGCAGGTCAGGCTCAGGGTGGGCACCGCACAGAACGGGTCAATAAAGGCCGTCTTGGGATCGGGCATGGCCAGCATGTCCGAGGCTTCAATCGATTTCCAGCCCCGGATGGACGAACCATCAAAACCGAAGCCTTCTGAAAACACTTCTTCTGTCAACTCACCCAAGGGCACGCTGAAATGCTGCCAGGTTCCAAAGGTGTCGACAAATTTTACATCGATCATTTTGACTCCCTGCTTTTTGGCAGAGTCAATTACGCTTTTTGCTGTACTCATTAGTTATGATTTCCTTTCGTGTAGTTAGCTCGCAACGCTTTGCCGGTTCCTGTAGGTGGGATTGCCGGCAAAGCGCGCGAAGTTGTATCTGCTTTAATTAGGTGGTGCTGTGGTAACCTTCTTCGCCGTGTTCCGCCAAATCCAAGCCGGCGGTTTCCACTTCCGGCGTTGGCCGCAATCCGACCATAGCCTTGACGATGTAGGCGATGATGACTGTGCCAACAATCGCCATGGTCAAGGTCACACCAATGGCCTTCAACTGTTCCAGCCACAGACTTTTGCCCACGATGGACTTCAAGTTGGTGTCCAAATTCGCATTAACCGATGAGGTGGCCAGGAAGCCGGTCATCAATGCGCCGAGGGTTCCGCCGATGGCATGCACGCCGAAGGTATCCAATGCGTCGTCATATCCGAGCATGGCCTTCAACTTCCAAACCGCGAAGAAGGGAACCAAGCCGGCCAGAACACCGATGATCATGGCACCAGTGACATCCACGAATCCGCACGCAGGAGTGATTACGACCAAACCGGCGACGGCACCGGAACAGAAACCGAGCACGCTTGGTTTACCGCGCAGAACGTATTCTGCCATTGCCCAAACGAAGGAGGCCACTGCGGTCGCCATCGTGGTGGTCATGAAAGCGTTGGCAGCGACACCGTCCGCAGCCACTGCACTACCGGCATTGAAACCGTACCAACCGACCCAAAGCATGCCGGTGCCGACCATACACAGCACCATGCTGTGTGGTGGCATGGCTTCCTTGCCGAAGCCGATGCGCTTGCCGAGAATCATACAGAGAATCAAAGCCGACCAACCGGAAGACATATGCACCACGGTGCCACCGGCAAAATCAATGGCCTTGATTTTAGCGGCTGCGTTCCAAACGCCGTTCATCATACCGTCCACGCCCCAGACCATATGGGCGAGCGGGAAATAAACGATGAACATCCAGAGTGTTACGAACAACAGGATGGCCGAGAATTTCATGCGTTCAGCAATCGCGCCGATGATAAGCGCGGGGGTGATGATCGCGAACATCATTTGATACATGGAAAAGACATTGTGCGAAACCCAGGAGGCATAGTCCGTGTTGGGATTCGAATCGACTCCCTTCAAGAATGCGAAAGTCTTCAAACTGCCCAGGATGGTGGCGTCACCACCACTGCCTTTGGCGAAGACCATGCTGTAACCGCAGACCCACCAGAGGATGCTCACGAGACCGGCGATGCCGAAGCATTGCGCGAGCACGGAGAGCACGTTCTTGCGGCGCACCAAGCCGCCGTAGAACAAGGCGAGGCCGGGCAGCGTCATGAACAACACCAAAGCCGCACTGGTCATCATCCAGCCGTTGTGGCCGGGACCGGCACCGGAAATCTTCGAGGAAACGTTTGTGTCGGCAACGCACGCGCGCGCGCCGTTATTAACATAGGCTTCCAAATCTGCTATGCGCTGTTCCACCGAGGGATCTTTCAACGCGGGTGCGGCTGGCGCGGGAGTTGCCGGCGTTGCCGGAGCGGGATCAGCAGCCTGAACGTTCAGGTTGGCCAAAAGCATCCCGGCCATCAAACTTGTTACGAGGAATAATTTTTTCATGGGTAGGTTGATTTGAATTCGTGAAGTCAATTAAACGGCTTTTTCTCCTTTTTCGTCAGTGCGAATGCGAACGGCTTCTTCCACGTTGGAAACGAAAACTTTGCCGTCGCCGATCTTGCCGGTTTTGGCAGCCTTGCAAATGGCGGCCACAGCGGCTTCCACCTGGCTGTCGGCGAGCACCAATTCCATTTTTACCTTCGGCAGAAAATCCACGGTGTATTCACTGCCGCGATAGATTTCGGTATGGCCTTTTTGACGGCCGAACCCCTTCACTTCCGTGACGGTCATGCCTTCGATTCCGACTTCTCCCAAGGCGTCCTTAACTTCCTCCAATTTGAATGGTTTGATGATGGCTTCGATTTTTTTCATAATTGATCGCTAATTGTTGTTTGGACTGCGCACCGCACGCGCCGGAAACACCACAGTCATTGATAGCTGAAAAGTCACGAGCACTTAGCAACCGAGATGCCAACCTTGCCTGTCAATTTTAGCCACCCTGAAGTTAATCAATAATAGTAAGGGTTTTGTGCAGATAATTGTTCGAACGATGGTGGATTTTGCGGGCTGAAAACTAACGCGATTTGACCACTGTGGCTTTTTTTGACCAGCACGAACAATCTGTCATTTGCACATTTTTATGCAGATTATTCCGTTAGATGAGGCGGCTGGTTTCAGTGAAAAAGCTCGTGAAATTCCTGTCGCTGACGGAGGGCGCGATGGTTGGTTTGCTACGGCACATGCTCAAGCCGTCTCACTCTTCTGCAATTGGAAATGTACCAACCTTGTTGAGCCGCTTGCCGCCAGTGTAGGTGAGCTCTTGGCCCTGTTGAAAGTCGAGGATGCGAATGGATTCTGACAATGTGTCGCCCAACTCCGGTTGGAGAAAGTGCTCGATGTAGTAATGAACGTCCGCGGTTTTGAACCAAGTTTTGGCGATGAGCTTTGGCGGGGCGAGGTGTGTACGAATGATCGCGTAACGACTGGGCGTGAGGCGAGCAAAGCCTGGCGGCACCACGATGCCGTGCTTCGTGCAATAGTCACCGATGAGTCGTTCGTATTTGGTCGCCATCGTGTGCAAGTGCGTGGAGGTTGCCGGACGGGATTCGGTTCGTCCAGTGGGATTTTGGGAGAAAGTGGCTGGAAGGTTAGGATTTGTGGAGTCGTTTTGCATGTACGCCAGATGATTGCGCATGGAGGCTGAAAACTTACGTTTCCAGTTACGAACGGAAGGCAAGGTCAGCCGCGTTGTGCCCAGCGCAGTCACGCGAGTGGGTAACTGAAAAGAAGTTTCACGATTTAGAGATTTTTTACAAAACCTGTTGACGGAATTATAACATTCGTTAGACTCCTGTCCGTGAATCGAATGGTTCATGCGGCTTTGTGTAAGCCCGCGTTCTTTTTAGAGCTGTACAAGGCTGCGGTTCCGGGCCACCCGGGGCTGCTGGTTCATGCTTACCCACCCAAACCAACCACTCCACTTCAAATCGAAAGGAAACACCCTCATTATGGCGCGACGCACTGGCTTGATTGCCCGATTACCCATGGACATTCGGGAACACCTCAATACGGAACTGGAAAATGGCCTGCCTTACAGCGAGATCTGCCGCTGGTTGGCCGAGGAAGGCTATCCCGGTTTCAACAAGGGACATATCTCCAGTTGGTACAAGGGCGGGTATCAGGATTGGTTAAATGACATCCAACGCCTGGAGGAGTTGAATGAACGGATGGATTATGTGCGCCGGTTTAACTTTGAACTGGATGGGGCACGTTTCAGGAGGCCAGTCTGAAAGTGGCGGCCATTCAGTGCTTTGAGGTGTTGAACAAACTGGATGTGAATGCTTTGCAGGAGAAACTGGCGGAGAAGCCCGAGCTGTATCTCCGCTTAATCAATTCCTTGTGCCGGTTGACGAAGAATAAAAGGGAGTTTCTGGCGTATCAACAGGAGAAGAAACAAAGTGAACAGCCCAGTGCGTTTGAGTTGTTCAAGGCATTGTTGCGGAGTCGGAAGACTCAGGGGCAGTCGAGGGACGAGGGGCCAGAGTCGAGAGCCAGCGAGTCGGAGGTCAGCGGGGACAAGGGAATAAAGACGGGAGGTGCGAGTAAGGGTGAGCCCGTACGAGCTAGTACGAGTGGGTGTGAGTTCAAAGCAGAGGTCGGAGGGCAGAAGGCGGAAGTTCTGCGGCCGAGTTGCCGGGCAAGCGGGTCTAATGGCAATGGGGACCGCGTAAACGCGGAACTCCAAACGGGAGAACCTAAAAAGTCCAGGGCCGAGAGTCGAGAGTCGAGGGCCAGCCAGAGCCAAGGCCACAGCGACCTGGATAACATGAATGGAGATCTTCCAGCACGGCGCGCTGGGGACAGCACGCCCTACCCGCCGGAAACGCATTGCAAGGACTTGGAACTCCAAACGGGAAAGGCTGCGGGTAGTTTGGACGGTTTGGGCGAATCAGGAAACCACGTAAACGCGGAACTCCAAACGAAGGCCACCGCGGAGGGCGGCGCTCCGTTGGACGGTGGGAACGCGGGACTGAGGGTGGCGGAGAGAAAGGATTGAGTCGTGGATGACGTCAACGTAAGGTGCGCCTATTCTTTTATGGATGAATCTACGGAAATAAAATCTGAGGGGAAACGTGCGGGAGGATTCGCGCATTGGATGTATTGGTTCGTGGTGGTGTTGCTGTTGTATGTTTTGAGTATCGGGCCTGTTGTGAGGTTCATGGACAAAGGAATAATAGCAAAAGGAAGTCAAGTAGAGCATCTCGTGGCAATTTTTTACGGTCCCGTGTTCCTGGCTTATAGCGATACTTTGCTACATAAACCAATTGGAATGTATTTCCATTTATGGAGTCATCGGTTTAACAAAGAAGGAAACAGAACACCCTTTTGAAACGTTGTAGGATTGAGTAATAGTCGCACCGAGAAATCGATGCGGCCTGCTTCTTTTATGGATGAATCAACGGAAATAAAATCTGAGGGGAGGAAGACGAGAGGATTTTTACTGGTCGTTTGGTTGCTGGTGATGGTTCCGGCTTTTTATCTTTTGAGTTTTGGCCCGATGTGGAAAGTAACTGGTAACGAGAACGTCCTTGTAGAAGCGTACGGGCCTTGGTGGCGAATTTATTTCCATACGCCTCTGCATAAGCCTTTGGGAATCTACATGCATTTATGGCTGCCCACGAAGTTCGATGGCAAGGGGGAATTTTATATGAGACGAAGTAGAGGACGGCGATAAGGGGTAGAGCTTTCAATAGTTCAAAGGGTCATGCGTTTTCCAAATGTGTTTTGGTGTGCAACAGTAAGGCGGTTATGACTCCGGTTGAAGCTCACTTGGGAGAATCCATTTTGCTGCATGTGCGGAAGGACTTTCCGTTGCTGCGACAGGATCAGTCGGTGCAGGAGGCGTTGGATACGATCCGGCAAAAGGGGATTGGGGAAAAGATTGTTTATTTTTATGTGAGTGATGAAAATGAAAAGTTGGTGGGGGTGCTGCCGACGCGGCGTTTGTTGACTTCGCCGGCGGAGAAGAAGCTTTCGGAGATCATGGTGACGCGCATCGTTGCGATTCCCTCGACGGCGACGTTGCTGGAGGCGTGCGAGCTGTTTGCGATGCACAAGTTTTTCGCGTTCCCGGTGGTGGATGAGCAACGGCATATCATCGGCATGGTGGATGTGGGGGTGTTCACGGAGGAGGTTTTGGATCTGGCGGAACCGACGCAGACGGATGATTTGTTTGAGGCGCTCGGATTTCATGTGTCGCAAATCCGCGATGCTTCGCCGTTCAATGCTTATCGATATCGCTTTCCGTGGTTGCTGACGACGATTGGGAGCGGGACGGTTTGCGCGTTGCTGGCGGGGGCGTATGAAGCGACGTTGGCGCAAAGTCTGGTGCTGGCGTTCTTTCTGACGATGGTGTTAGGGCTGGGCGAGAGCGTGAGCATCCAATCGATGAGCGTGGCGATCCAGGCGTTGCACGCGACGCATCCGACGTTGCGCTGGTATCTCAAGACTTTGAGGCGGGAAGCGTTCACGGCGTTGATGATTGGTTTGAGTTGCGGGGTGATTGTGGGGTTGATTGTCTGGTTGTGGCGCGGGGATCTTTATGCGGGGATTGCGATTGGTTCGAGTGTGTTGGCGGCATTATTCATGGCGTGTCTGGTTGGGTTGAGCATCCCTTCCCTGCTCCACGCATGCCGACTGGATCCGAAGATTGCGGCGGGTCCGATTACGCTGGCGATTACGGATGTGTTGACGTTGCTATTTTACTTCAGCCTGGGGGCGTGGCTGTTGACGAAGCCGATGGCGCATTAACCGTGAATGACCAATTGAATATTCTCGGGGAGGTTCTTGGCGACTTCGGTGACGATGTTGCCTTTGAGCAGACTGGTGAGGGTTTGGCGATGAGTCGCGCCGAGAATGAGGATGTCGATGCCGAGCATGGCGGAGAGGTCGAGAATGGACATAGCGGGATTGTCGCTGATGCTATACAACGGAATGACCTGCACGGAACTTTCGCGACCGAGTTCCAGCATACCATACATGATTTCAGCGGCCTGGCGATCTTCCTGCCAGCGGGGACGTTCAGTGGATTCTATTCGCGCGGGCAAGGCGACCGACAACTCTTTCACGTAAAGTACGTAGAGCGGCCCTTTGCGGAGTTGGGCTTCTTCGAGGGCGAATCGCAACACGGGAGTAATTCCGCGGGCGGCCACGAGGATGGATTGTTCCGCGTTAATGTTAATGCGCAGACTGTCCCATTTTTCAGGCGACACGGCTTCGGCCAATTCCCTTTTGAGGGTGATGGTTTGAAGTCCGGCACGCTTCATCGAATAAGCGCGGAGGGCAAAGCCAATTCCAACCACGGTGACCGCAAAAAACAGCGCGGCCGGCTTGGTTTTGGCAATCGTGATTTCAATCGCAAACAAAACCAAAAACGTGAAGCCCATGATGGCGCGTTCATACCACAGCAGGCCCAAATTTTTATTATACCAGCAGGAACCAAGATTCACGGCAATCGCACCGACCACGCCGATGGCATACATGTCAGCGAGCGAATCGAGGTTTTCAGTGAAGATGGTCAGGATGAAGGGAAGTCCGACGGCAATAAGGAGCGGCGCCCAGGGAACCCCGTTGTTGTTCAAGCGGGTGAAGGACTTTGGCATTTCGCCGTCGCGCGCCAGCATGTAAATCAGTCCGATCATCGCGCCCACCGCGGTATTCACGGCGCTCAAGAGGAGCAAGCCTACGATGATACCGATCAGCCAGCCGAGACTGATTCCAAAATGCTCGCCGGTCCATCCAAACCAATTTCCCACGTGAGTGTTCCAGAACATGGTTCCGTACTGCTCACCGAGGTAGCTAAGAATTTTTTCGTGGTGTTCCTCAATGGCGGCTGTCTGCGAGGGCGGCAAGGAAAGCATGGCCCAACCCAGCAACGCAGTTCCCAAAACAACTTCGATCGCCACGGGAAGAATGGCCCGGCGTGCCGTTTTGGCGACAATGGGTTGTTCTGCATTCGAACCTTCATCCAGCTTCAAAACTCCGGTGAGGTTGGCAATGGCTTCCACGCCGCTCAACGCCAGAATGACCCCGACGAAAGCCACCCAATTGGTCTTGGTGAGCAATTTTGCGGAATGATTCAGATGATCGAAAGTCAAATGTGGCAGGCTCAAAAGAATGATGACAACCACCACCAGCACCATTGGCACCGCCAAAGAAACCGCCAGGCTTCCGCTATGCTTCGGCCCAAAATAATTGATAAAGCCGATGAGCACAATCAGTCCGAGGGTGGCGTACTTTACGTAGCCTTCGGGAACCCCGAGATAAATCATGGCGTCCCATCCACTCAATGCCGCAGTAACAATAAAATCGGCGAGCAACAACAAGGAGCCGAGGACTGCCAGCACACGGCTTTGGTCGCGCGCCGCCGAGTAAACTCCACCCCCATCAGGGAAATGCTTGCAGACAATGATGTAGTTGTAGCCAACCAACCCGGTGAACGCGCAAACGGCCAGGATAATGGGAAACGAGGAGAATTGTGCCGCCATGAAGGCGAAGCCGATTACGTAGGCTTTGCTGGTGCCCCAATCGCCATAAAGAAACGCCGCCGCCCGGGCCCACCCTACGTTACGTGGACGATGCACCCCGGCGCTCATCGTGATACCGCCAAAATAAAATTTTTCACGAGATGCGGAGCACCCAATTTGACCGCGTTAAGAAATACACACTGCATTGTTATAAAGGCCGTATCTGACGACAAAATCACCGCTTCGTCAAATCAAGTTTCGAGGATTAGCCTCGTCGAGTTGACTCAGGGATAAAGGTTACCGAAGGCGGGAACCGTCAGGTCTTCGTTGACTCACGATTGAGGTTACCGAGGTGAGTGAAGAAGTTCTTGAGTTTTCGTTCAATGCTTTTCTTCAACTCA
>JAQGPC010000293.1 GCA_028293285.1 Pedosphaera sp. | reverse complement strand
TCTCGGCCAGATGCATCGCGGTGATGCTGGTCGTCTCGGCCGGCTTGAGCACGCAAGTGTTCCCCGCTGCCAGCGCCGGTGCGAGCTTCCACGCCGCCATCAGGAGCGGGAAATTCCACGGGATGATTTGTCCGGCGACGCCGAGCGGTCGCGCGGTCCGGCCGGGAAACGCGTAATCAAGCTTGTCGGCCCAGCCGGCGTAATAAAAAAAGTGCGCGGCGACCAGCGGCAGATCGATGTCGCGGCTTTCCTTGATCGTCTTGCCGCCATCCATCGTTTCGAGGATCGCCAGTTCGCGCGCCTTCTCCTGGATGATGCGGGCTATGCGATACAGATACTTGCCCCGTTCGCGACCCGGCATCTTGCCCCAGACTTTGTCATAGGCGCGCCGTGCGGCCTTTACCGCAACATCCACATCGGACTGACCAGCGAACGCAATCTCCGTCAACTTCTCTTCCGTCGCCGGATTCACTGAATCAAAGTATTTCCCAGTCGATGGCTCAACAAACTTGCCGTCAATGAACAACTGGTGGCGCGGCGCAATCTGGATGTGCTTGTTGTCCTCCGGTGCTGGCGCATAATTCCACTTGTCGCCGAAGTTCAGCCGCCGCTGATTCAACGGCACCGGCTTGCGATGATCCTGCGCCTTCACAACAGCCTTGGCGGTGGACACCACGGAAAGCTTGGCCCGCCCGTTCGTTTTCGTGGAAATGGATTTCTTATTGGTTTTCACGGAAGAGAAAAGTAATCGTGGCTTTGATAGTTACCGTCCACATTTTTGGCAATCTGCATCAACACATCATTAACCAGCGTGCTCGCGCCGAACCGAAACAACTCCGGTGTCAGCCAGTCATCACCCAGCGTTTCGCGCACCATCACGAGGTAAGCCAGCGCCTGCTTGGCATTGCGAATGCCCCCCGCCGGCTTCATGCCGATGCGGATGCCCGTTGCATAAAAATAATCCCGGATCGCTTCCAACATCACCAGCGTCACCGGCATCGTCGCCGCCGGATTCACCTTGCCGGTGGAAGTCTTGATAAAATCTCCGCCCGCCTCCATCGCAATCTGGCTGGCAATCCTCACATTGTCATACGTAACGAGTTCCCCCGTTTCCAAAATCACCTTGAGATGCGCCGGGCCGCAGGCTTCCTTAATCGCAGCAATTTCATCAAACACCTTCGCATGATCACCCGCGAGAAAAGCTCCACGATCAATCACCATGTCAATCTCATCCGCGCCGTCCGCCACTGCGCGACGCGTCTCTTCCAACTTTACCTTCATCGGCACTTGGCCGCTGGGAAAACCGGTTGCTACCGAAGCTACATTGACCGGACTGCTTTCACCTAAAAACTTACGCGCATATCGCACCATGTTCGGATAAACGCAAACCGCACCGCAGGGTGGCACGTTGTACTTCGCTTCCGCAGGCTGCAATGCTTTGCGGCAGAGATAAGCCACTTTGCCGGGGGTATCTTTTCCTTCCAACGTCGTCAAATCCATCATCGAAACCGCGAGTTTCAAACCTGCCAGCTTGGCGCTGGTCTTGATGCTCCGCTTCGCGAACGCTCCCGCGCGCTCCTCCACCATGATCTGGTCCACCGTCGGCAGGGAAAGCCCGGTCTGCCGCGACGGCACTTCAGTCTTTAGCAAGGCGGTCGATTTCATATATTCAGTCTGACTCTTACTCCCCCGGCCTTTATAGTCAATCCTGCAATGTCGTCCTTCCTACCATCACCATCTCGCTTTCAGAACTGAAGTTAGACAGACTAACTCTTCTTCCGGACCTCACCCAATGCAAAAGCCTTGGCCAATGTGTCCCTCATATCTTCCAACGAAAAAGGTTTGCCCAGCACGAAATCAACTTTGGAAAAATCTTTCCGCTTGGTATCAAGCGTATCGGCATACGCCGTAATAAGAATGATCGGTTGCGTCGCACACCGCTCCTTGATGGCACTGGCCAATTCAAAACCGTCCAGCGTGGGCAGAGATAAATCAGTAATGACCAAATCGAATTTATCCGCAGCGAATAGTGCGAGCGCTTCCTCGGCGTCAACAGCCATTTCAACCTTATGCCCGCTGCTAGTGAGGACAAATCGGATCGTCTCAGCCACCAGCGGCTCATCATCCACCACCAGGATTTGCTTTTGAGGCAACGTTGTATCTGTGCTTTGTGCCATAAAGGTACTACCAATGTGAAACCGTCGATCGAAATTTGCGCGTTGTTGCCCAAGTCCTGACAGGGTGTTGCCATGAATGCAACAATAAAATCCAAGCACAAGCGCCTGAACGCTCGCCTGACTCTCATTGCGCTTGTAACACTTTTTATTTAAGAATTAGCAAATGGATTCCGAACTCAAAAACAAAGTGGTCGTTGTCACTGGCGCTTCCGGCGGCATTGGTTCAACAATTGCCCGCCAGTTTGCAGCCGAAGGAGCCAGGCTGGTATTGCACTATCGCAAAAACCGCCCACAGGCAGAGGCCTTGCGCAAAGAATTAAAAGATGTCGAGTCACTTGTAATCCGAGCAGACCTCGCCAAAGAAGCTGAAGTCAAAAAACTTTTCACAGCCGCAGTCAGGCAATTTGGCCGGGTCGATATTTTGGTGGCCAATGCCGGCTCCTGGGAAACGCGCGACGTGCCATTGCACGAAATGTCGTTGAAACAATGGCAACAAACCATGGATGGCGTCCTCACCTCCGCCTTTCTCAGTGTCCGCGAATTTCTTCGACTGGTCGCCAAACAGAAATGTGGCAACGCCATTCTAATTGGCTCCACCGCTGGTGTGTTTGGTGAAGCTGGCCACGCGGATTACGCCTCAGCCAAGGCTGCAATGGCCTTTGGCATGACTCGAACGTTGAAAAATGAAATCGCCCGCATTGCGCCTCACACCGCAAGTTACTGCGGCGGACGCATCAACTGCGTTTGTCCCGGCTGGACTGTAGTGCCACGCACTGCCACGAAACTTACCGATGCCGCCGCCGTCCGCAAAGTCACCGCCACCATGGCCCTGCCACAAATCGCGCGACCGGATGATATTGCCAATGCAGTCGTCTTTCTCTCCTCCGATAAATTGGCCCGTCACATCACCGGCCAAACCTTGGTCATCGCTGGCGGCATGGAAGGTCGATTGTTGTGGCAACCAGACCAAATCGATCCCAGCATTGTCTAGACTGAAAGCGAATAAAACACGTTCGCTTTAATTCTGCGCTAACCGGATTTCGCCGTGTCCTACAACGCATCGTTCTACGTATGGGGTATTTAGCCTATATTCGCACTCTCTCTCGTTAGGTAAAAATGTAGGCAGTAAACAACAAAACTAACCATTATGTTAAAAACCAAAGTCTTGCTGGTAGATGACCATACTGTCGTGCGCCAAGGTCTGCGCGCTCTTTTGTCGGGTGATCCGGATATTGAAATTGTCGCCGAAGCCTCCACGGGTCGCGAAGCCATCGCCATGGCAAAAAAGTTTTCCCCCGACGTTATCGTGATGGATATTGCTATGCCGCTTCTGAACGGCTTGGAAGCCACACGCCAGATCGTCAAACACCATCCTTCCGCCAAGGTGCTCGTCCTCTCTTCCTACAGTGATGATGATTACGTCCAAAAATTGACGGAAGCAGGCGCCGCTGGCTATCTCGTAAAGCAAAGCGCCGCCAATGATTTATTGCATGCCATTCACGAAGTTCATAAGGGCAATGCCTTTTTCAGTCCGGCCATTGCCAAGCGGTTGCGTGACCGCGTGCGTGAAGGTTTTGCCAGCGGCCAGGGTGGCAAGGTCAAAACCACTGCTCTCACAGAACGTGAAGCCGAAATTCTTCAGCTCATTGCTGAAGGCCAGGCGAACAAACAGATGGCGGCTGAACTCGGCATCAGCATCAAGACCGTCGAAAAACACCGCCAGCAGGTGATGAACAAACTGAACATTCACCAAATTGCCGGTCTTACCCGTTATGCCATCTCCAAAGGTGTCATTGATTCATCGGCTGTAAACACCCTGGTCTAAACCAATAGTTAAGCAGTCATTTCCAGAGCTTCGCGCTACCGCGTGAGGCTCTTTTTTCTTTTATGACTCAGTATGGATTGAACGCAAACGCGTTCGCTCAAATGCAGATGACAAATACCTGTCCGCGTTGTATAAGTCTGCTACTTCTTTGAAGGAGTCATAATGAAAATCTCAAAATGGTTTTTTCTTTTAGTTATCGGTATCGCGCTGGCACAGCCGGTTGTTGCTGCCGAGCCCATTCAAACGCTCGATCTCAAGCCGTTTGTCGGGCCGTCACCGTTCCAATCCATCGGGGCCGACTGGTTGCTTCCACGCGGCAAACAGGTCTTCGATGGCATACCCTTTCAAATTGATGGAGCGATTTTATTATACGGCACGAACGTGGCGCAAAAAACCCGCCCCGGTCGCACCAACGTAAATAACATCCCCGTTGGACGCCGCTTCGACAAACTGCATCTCCTGGCTGCGGCGCACTCTTCAAGTACTGAGGGAATCACCATTGCCAAAATCCACCTGCTATACGTCGATGGCTCCGACACCACGCTCGACATTCGTTACGGCGATCACGTGCGCAATTGGTTTGCTTCCTGGCACAAAGCAGATCGTCCACTCAAAGATCCAAACGTCCATGAAGCCTGGCACTCGCAAAATTCCGCCGCGTCAACGACCGACGATTATCTCCGCCTGATTCATGTGCCGCTCACTAATGCTTCGCCGGAAAAGGAGGTGCGGGCAATATCGCTTGAGTCCACCAAACGATCCGCCGGATTGATGATCGTTGCCATGAGCGTAGGCCCCGCCAGTGCCGAACCATTACCCAATACGCTCTTTGCCTCGACAAATCTTTTTCCTGACCTGCGGCCGCGTCAAGGTGAACCCGTACGTGGAGCAGGTGTGGTTAAAACTAGAGAGGGCGAACCACTCGCCGGAGTTCATCTGATTGTTTCGGGCGTTCGAGAATTTAGCCAAAGTTATAGCGATTCCAACTCGCAAGAGCCTGCCGTAGGCTTGGAAGCGACCACGGATGCTGATGGCAAATTCACCATGCCTCCGCTGCCGGATAATCGCATGTATCGCCTGCTTGCTATCGCCGATAAATTTGAATCCTTCGTCTATGGCGGTTTTGATCCCAAATCTGATCCGATTGAGATTCGCCTGATACCAGCGACCAACGCGCCAGTTCAGGGCAAATACGCTGTTCACGCCCGTGTTATAGGCCCGGAAGGCAAGCCGGTGCCATGGGCTTTTGTGAAACCTGAGGGAGTCGGCACCGATAGCGGCACAAGTTGGGGTGGCACGCAGAATTTTCCCGAACAGGTGATAACCAGCACCAACGGTGAGTTCATTCTTTCGCGCAGCAATCGTTTTACCCGCCTACAGGTAAACATCACTGCGCCCAATCTTGCCCCGGCCAAACTTTGGTTGCCCGAAACGAACATTCTTCAAACGGTCGAATTGGGTGTCGGCGCAACAGTTCGTGGCCGGGTATTGAAAGATGGCAAGCCTCTCTTCGGCGTGAAGGTCGGCATTTCGGGTGCTGACCGAAACTCAGAAGTTTATATCGGTCATTATGAAACCAAAACGGATACGAATGGCATATTTACCTTCCAGCATCTTCCTCCCCAAAAGCAGTGGTGGTTATATGGCATCATGGCCTCGTTCAAATCACACGGCGCACTCCCTCCCCAGAGGATCGATTCGGCAGGTCATGGAGAAAGTACTGACTTGGGTGATTTGCCGGTGTCTCCCGGTCTGCATCTTGCCGGTCGCGTGGAAACGCGCCATGGCGAACCCATTCCGAAATCCCTAAAAGTCCGCGCCAGTAATAATAACGCTTGGGATTCGCAAGCCGTGAGTGTGGATGCTGAGGGACACTTCAAATTAGATGGCCTTGCCAAAGGCCAGTTGGAAATTTCCGCCGACCAAAGCGGTTGGCGGTTGGCCATTAAGAACCGGAGCCTTGATGTCTGGAATCCCTGGTATTTGAGCGGTCTTTTGGAAAAAGATAAGGATGATTTGCTCCTCGTTATCGAGAAGGGTGAGCGCAATTACAATTCCGGATCATCCAATGGTCAACTCCCTCCCCAAGACCAACCACAGGGGCGTCCACTCTCAGGCGCTGAGCCTTCCGGCCCGCCGCCAATTGTCTTGGCCGGACGAATTTTGGACGACGCCACCGGCCAGCCTATTCCGCTCGTCCACATTACTCCGGGCCGTCAGCCTCCCATTTCCACCGCCCCGGCAGCCCCGAAACCGCTCATACAACAAGTGCTGGGCTCCCCAAAAAAAACTGTGCCTTGGAACGAGCGCCCCTTCTGGCAACTCTCTCATAAGGAATCTGTAACCAACGGAAACTTTTTCCTCGAATTCATCCCGTTAACCAGCCAGCCCATATTGCGCGTCGAGGCCATCGGTTATCAACCGCTCGATACCGAACCCATCGGTTTGACCACCTCGAACCTGGTCTTTCGGCTTAAACGCGGTGCCGGGCCAAACGGCATCGTGCTGCTGCCGGACGGCAAACCCGCGGAAGGCGCAACCATTCTTTATGCAGCAGCCGAAGAACAGTTTTCCTTGAACGGCAGAACCATAAATGTTTACAGCGAGATCGATCGGAAAAGCGTGACCGGGAAAGATGGTAAATTTTTATTTTCTGCCCGTCCTCGCGGAGTCACACTTTTCGCAACTCATCCGACTGGGTATGCTGAAGAATCAGTGGAAAAAGGCGGCGACAATCTCAAACTTCGCCTGAAACCTTGGGCTGTTATTATCGGAACTTTGGTCAACAGTAACGGCGTCCCCCTCCCCAATGTCCAGCTTGGTTTGACCTTGCAGCATGACTGGCAGAATGGCGGCGCTCTGATGCATCATGAAGGACGAACTATAACCGATGCCCAAGGCCATTTTCAATTCCTCGATGTCCCGCCGCGCCGCCTGGAAGTTCAACGCATTATTCCTTCGAGCCCAAATGGATGGTCCGAAAGTCTTCAGACTTGGCTTGTCGCCACGTCCGGCACGAACGATCTGGGCAAAATAACCTACGACCAACCTCCGCCCCCGCCGGCTCTGGAACGGCTTAAGCAAAAACTGGGGCTTTAAAATTCATCCTCGGAAATTCTTATTTGTATTAATCAAAGCGATTTTGTTTATTCAGGATGTAGAGAATAACTCCAAAGAAGACGCAGATAACTATTGCCAGCATTAGCGCGATGGCGAGTAACTTCGTATTGCGCCGGACGCGGGGAGATTTGGATCTACGTTTCACGTTTGTCCATGGTGAACCGGATGTTGCCACTGGTCAATTCTTCTACCACGCTCTTTAAGCCCCTTTCGCTTTCGGCAAACTGAAGTAAAAACACGCCCCTTCATTTTCAACCGCTTCTGCCCAAATGCGTCCGCCATGCCGGTTGATGATATTCTGCACAATCGCCAAACCCACCCCGGTCCCTTCAAAATCACTCGCATGATGCAACCGCTGGAAAACCCCAAACAGCTTGTCTGAATACTTCATATCAAAACCCGCGCCATTATCTTTCACGAAATAAACCCATCGGCCGGCCTCGTCTGCTGTCGGATGGAATCCCATTTCAATTTTTGATACCTTCCGGTTGCGGCTGAATTTCAGCGCATTGGATAGCAGGTTCTCCAACACTTGCTTTATTAAGGTCGGGTCGGCCTGACACGCTGGCAGTGTCCCCAATTCAAATTCAATCTCTCGCGCTTTAACTTCCCTGTGCAAATCCTCGAATGTTTTCCGCGCCAGATCATCCAGCAACACCCGCTCTTTTTCCACCGGGCGGTTCGTAAATTTCGAAAAGGCCAGCAGGTCTTCAATCAAACGCTCCATTCGTTCGACATTGGCACCCACCGCATTCAAATGCTTCCGCCCCTCTTCCGGCAACTGTTCTCCGTAATCTTCCTGGATGAATTTTGAATAGCCTTTGATTGCCCGCAATGGACTTTTCAAATCGTGGGAAACGGAGTACGAAAAAGATTCCAATTGGCTGTACGCCGCTTTGATTTCGTCCTCGGCGCCGCGGCGTTCCAGATCGCTCTTATAAAGCACACTGGCGTTCCACCAGATAATCAGGGTAAAAACCAAAATGTTCGCCAGCGCAAAAAGCCAGACCACCATTTCTCTATGCTCCAAGGCCGTCTTCCCCGCCTTAAGCTGTATCAGACCGAGCAGTAGTGGCACCACCACGGGTACCCACAGCAAACGTCTGGCCATTAGTCTGCCACCGGTGTCAGCCGTTAAAATTAACATGAGCCCCAGGTGAGGCCGGGCACAAAAAATTCCAGCTCCCAAAAACACGAACGCCACCGCCGTATTCAAACCCATGCGCGTGTCCGGATACGCCATGCTTTGTCCATAAAATGGCGAGAACCCGCAGGCATATCCAATCAGCGCCAGCAGCGAAATCAGCACCGCCGTCAGATTAAGCACTTGTGCAAAATTGGGCCGCCGCTTCCAATCGAGGGTCATCAACGCCAAACCCATCAAAGTAAAATTCAATGCCGTTGGCATGGCTGGTCGTCCCGGCACGGACTTTCCCAAGGTATCCTTCGCGAGCAGTTGATCCAGATGCGCCTCCCAGCCAAATATGTATTCGCTCCATGTCAGTATTCCCAGCAGTGCGACCCCTAAACCCAGCAATTGCGAAACTCCCCTTCTTGTCCCCGTAGCATCCTTCTCTCGAATCAACCAGAGCGAAGCGCCGCACAATAGCAGACCCAACGCGGTATTCGCCTTCATTGATACCCAAGCGGGCGAATTCCGACCTAAAGCATGAATGTTAAAAACCCAGCCTGCCAAAACCATCAGCCCCAAACACGCGACAGCGATGCTAACCCACTTTGAAAAAACCAGGGGTGAAAAGCTGCGTGGACGTCCGGTTTCAGTTGTCATCAATTTGATTACCTGGCTGCACCCATTCGTTTATTCTGTGCCAAGATTATCATCTTACCGTTCATTCGAAAGTACAAATTGAATCTGCATTATCGGGCCAGTCTCTGACTCGCTCATTGACAATCCGCTCCAAGGTGCGATTGCTTTCCCAAGAAGAGGCTGGCAGTAAATTTTTCCAACTGTTACGGAAATGTTACTTCACTGGCATACCATTGCCATACATCATCGGCAATTTGCCCGTGAATAGTAGGTGGCTTTATGAATGAAAACCAGACCGACACGCCTTTACAAGATTCCGGTATTGAGACGATCCTGAATCGCCGTTCTCGGCTGGCCAATTCGTGGTCGAGTCCCACCTTCCGGCCTGAATTGAACCAACCCGGATTTTATCTTATTCGTTTGCGCCAAAGGCATCTACTCAGGCGCAACCGATCCTGGTCGCATTTCCGTAACACATTTGTAACCTAACTGACCTTTGCTTGTAACTGGCCGCTGATACGCTTTATTTAATTAATCAGTTCCTGAACCTGTACCGCACAATGAAAAACTATAAGCAATCTGTCTCCCTGATCGTGGGTGTGCTTGCCACCATCGCTTTCGGCTCCTCAGCCCATGCTCAAGCTTCCGATGCCCTGATCGATAAACTCGTGGACAAGGGCATTCTTTCCGTCAAAGAAGCGAATGAATTGCGCGAGGAAGCCGATAAAGATTTTACCAAGGCGTACGCCGTCAAGAGCGGCATGTCCGAGTGGGTAAATGCCCTGAAATGGAATGGCGATTTCCGCGGGCGCTACGATGGGATTTTTCAAGACAACAACAATTTTGGCCCCAAGGTGGGATCGCCCAACTCTTATGCGAACCACAACCGCGATCGTTTTCGTTACCGCGCCCGTTTCGGGTTGACTGCGTCTATGACGGACGATTTCGAAGTTGGCCTGCGCCTCGGCTCCGGCGAAATTGGCAGTGCCGCGCCCTCACTTGGCGGCAGTCCTTTCTCCGCCAACACTACTGTCGGAAACGATGGCAGTCGCAAATTTATTTTCGTGGATCTTGCCTATGCCAAATGGACTCCAAAAAACTGGTTCCAGGTCGAGATTGGCAAAATGACCAGTCCCTTCTGGTTTACCGACATGGTGTTCGATCCGGATTACAATCCTGAAGGTGCTCAACAAAAACTGACTTATGATATTAACGACGATCAAAAGATCAGCTTTAATACTGGTCAATATGTCATCGCTGAAAACTTTTCTGGATCGGGGAGCGGTGTTAACACAGATGCCTACCTCTTCATCAACCAATTGGATTGGTCAGCCAGATGGAGCCCAAAAATTTCTTCGCGCCTGGGCATCGGCATGATGAATTTCCTGCACCAAAACTCCATCTCACCCGCTTTGGAAACTTTCATTAACCAAAATGGCACTCCTGCCAGCGGCATCGGCGCGCAGAAATTTAACCCAATTATTGCCCGTGGCGAGCTTGCCTACACGCTGGAGTCCTTCCCTTTCTTTTCGGGAGAATTTCCCATCGCTGTTGGCGCTGAATACGTGAATAACCCCGCCGCCAGTTCCCAGTCATTCCCTGGGAAAACCTACAGCGGCAAAGCCAATGAAGCCTATAATTTCGGTCTTCAACTCGGCAACGCCAAGGCTCGAGGCAACTGGCAGATTGCCTACAATTACAAAAATATCGAAACCGCCTCCACTTGGCATGGCCTGAACGATGACGATTTCGGTTTTAACGGAAGAGGCGGCACGGATGTCCGCGGCCATCAGGTCAAGGCCGCCTATCACATCTACGATCCCTTTACTCTCGGCCTGTCCTATTACAACACGGAACAAATTGCCAATGCCCCCGGCACCAAGGCCCATCAACAACGTCTCTTCGTTGACTTTTTGTTGACCTTTTAACTGAACCCGAGCCGCAATATAAAATGATTAGCAGCTTTCCCCCGGACCTTCCTGCCTATTTAAGGTCCGCGAACGAAAGCTGCTAATCGAATCAACTCAACCTCAGATTACTGCGCCTTCTTTTCTGCTTTGGCGGTCTTGTCAATCGCCTCCGCCATTCTCAAGTGTTCCTGAAGTGTGGGCAAGGTCTTGGTGGCGAAGGCTTGGACGTCGGTATCTTTGGCGCCTTTCGCTTCGCGCTCGAATTCCTTCACGTCCTTCTTATGGTCTTTCACCATATGGTCCATATAGGCCTTGTCAAAATCTGCCCCAGAAAGGTTCCGCAGATGTTCCACTTCCCTATTTTCCGCAGTAGTAACATCGGTCGGAAGTGTCGCACCTTTCTGGGACACTAGCTTCATTAATTCATCATTGGCCTTCTGATGGTCGTCCGCCATTTTTTGGCCAAATTGTTTCACGTCCGGGCTCATGGCTTTTTCCGCAGCCAGTTTTCCCAGAGTCACTTCGGCCATTCCTCCCTTGGCGGCATCCACTACAAATTTGTAATCATGCGCAGAGAGTTGACCGCGTTGTTCATCGGCCCCCGCCGCCCGAAAGCTCACCAGCATGCAAAGAGCCAAAGCTGCACCCATTGAAGAGGAGCGAATTAGTTTTAGAGTATTTGATTTCATATGGCCAAAACCTACCCCTCGTAAAAACCTGTTCAACTAGGGTTAAAGCCCTATTTTGGCGTTCGCGAACCCACCAGACATTTCCATCCGGAACAGCTCGAAGCTAAATAATTAGAAGGGATTTTTGTCTCAGTAAACTAAGTGAAGTGCTAACTCTTGTCTGACGAATTACCGGGGCGATTGGAAGAAGGAAACCGCGGCCCCGGAAAAGGCGCAATCGGCGGCTCATAGTTTTCTGTATCAATCTCAATAGCCACCCCTTCGAAGGATTTGCCGCTGCTTTTCAGAATTTTAAGAATCTGCGGTGATACATGCCGTTTTAACTTCAATTTTTTCGAGCCGTGATCTTCCGGCATGATCCGGTAACTACCCGCGGAATCCGCCTCAATCAGGTATTCCTTGGTCAAACGACGCAAAAATGGCACCGCCCAGAATCGATCTTCCGTATATTTCTTCTTGCCCCCGGCTTTGCGTGCAATCTCCCGTCCTGATACAAAAACGTTAGGCGAAGCCTTTAAATACTCAATAATGGCTTTGCCTTCCGGACCAAATTCAGCGCTCATGTTTCCCGAAATTACAGCAGTAAATATGCCATTACCATCTTTGGGAACACCGTTTTACAGGCCGGAGAACCAGGCAAACCTCTACTCTCTTCCTCTTATTTGATTATAAATTGAGCCCAGCTATCGTGCATTGGTGACAATAGACTCTTTTCAATGCTTGCGAGGCGCGTTTCAAATCACATGAACAACAAAAATCCACCAAAGAATGTAAAACCATCCCATATCGACAACTTTGTTTTTAATGAGATCCAACTGATTCTTGCCGAAAAAAGGACAACTCTGTCCTCCTTGCGTACTGGGATTGCGGTTCTGGCCCTGCCCCTCTCCGTTCTCAGCGTCCTCATTGCCACCTCCCGCCTTTACAACATTTTCAGTGTCATGAGCCTGCTCGTGCCGCTTCTCATCTTGAACGCCGGTCTGGTTGTCTTGGGCGCATACCTCATCATCCATTCCATCATTCGCCTCCGACATTTCGACCGGCTCATAACGACGATTAAAAAAGAGCACAGTGCCATCGCGGAATTCCTACGTTAATTCCCTCCCATCAGCTTCGTTCCCGCTTTTTTCAGGGTTTAAGCGTTAACCACTCTTGCCCCTTACAACACGAACCAAGCCGCCTTGTTCAGGATGAACATGCAACCATTTAACGTTATAACGCCACTGCTTACTCACACCTGCTCGTACTAGGTCGTATAAGCTCGCAAGTGCTCGGATTTAAGCAGCGCGGCATTTATCCCGCTACAATTGAAAACCCTCACTTCGTTCTCAAACTTAAACCGGCCGCTAATCACATTTGAGTCGCTTGAAATCGAATACGGGTAGGAGCCGACGTAAGGAGGCTCTAACTTCGCCCTCATTCCGCACTCCGCGCTCCGAATTCCGCACTATATTTAACTCGCACCAGCTCGTACAAGGTCGCACCAGTCCCAACGATAAAGCTGTGCCCTCTTGTAACACCCCGTTTAGGTTGTCAAAGGCCACCGGCGCAGCAACGCGCCGTTCGCCCGATAATGGGCACAGGCGGGCACACTTCGCCGGCTGCGCACATGTATAACATGTGTTATACAACAAGTCAACTCTATTTAATGCCAGCCCCATCGAATCTTGCTGGCCCCTGACCGCCGCAAGTTGGTTGACAATTCCTGACTGCACGGCTCAACTTCGATTTCCGTGGCACCATTTATTTTCTGAACTATGGCAGTAATTTGCGCTCAAACCGATTCCGACATTCGTGACTGCTGGCGCGTGCTCGTGCAACTGCGCCCGCATCTCGCGGAACAGGATTTTGTCCCTGTCGTTCGCAAACAATTCGCCGAAGGCTACCGCCTGGCTTTTATCCGGCACGAGGGAACAGTCGCCGCCGTGGCAGGTTTTCGGGTGCTGCACAATCTGGCATGGGGACGTTTTTGTTACGTTGACGATCTAATTACCGATGAGCAGGTTCGTTCACACGGGCTGGGGGCGGAATTACTCCAATGGCTCTCGGACTTTGCCACCGCCGAGCATTGCACCCGGCTCGAACTCGATTCAGGCGTGCAGCGCTTTGACGCCCACCGCTTCTACCTCCGGCATCGCATGTTCATCAGCAGCCACCATTTTTCACGAAAACTATAGCCATCCCCCCCCGCAAAAGGTAGGGCGTGCTGTCCTCAGCGCGCCGCCCAAGCAGGACGGGCATCCTGCCTGTCTGAGAACGTCCTGCGAAGCAATGATCGATCACCCCCTTTGAAACCCGCCCGCACCGCTCTCACAAAGGAGCGCGGCGTTCACGCCGCTTCAACGTCAAACAATCAACAAATAAAAACATCAAGCCCATCGCCCAAACTTCGCGGCCCGCTTCCGAACTCCTTCTCCTCATCCAAGTGGGGAGAACAGCCCTGTTGGGTTATCGCACACCGTCAAATACGCATCTTACGAGCTCGTATTTCAAGCCATTAGATCCCCCGAAAGCGCCGACCTGAGATAATAAAGACCTTGGGTGACCGTATTAAGATGTCACCGTGGGGTGGTGAATCGGGTCGTTTATGCACCCCTATTGCCAACAAATCGCCTTTTGACAACGCATCAGGCAGGATATTGCGCCGCTTGCGACTATTATCTTCAACTCGAATCTTGCACCCAAAGAGCAAAACACTGGTTGCAATCGCTCCATTCAAATATGCGCCGACCGTTGTAGTTTTTTATGGACACTCATCCTGCTCCTCATTAGTCTCGCCCCCACGTTCAAGTAGTTGTTGGCGGTATGGAGCCTCCAAAACAACCTGAACCAATCAGTTCCAAAGATCAAAATTACAAATTACAACTATGAGAAAGAGTCTCTCAATTCTTCTGTTCGTGCTCGCAGTCTTTTTACCAGGCTTCCTCGCTTCAGTTCGAGCGCAGTCCAGTAACCAACTGCCATCAGTCATAATGTTTTCCCCCTCAAACAACATGACCTTTGGCACCATCAGCAACATCAATGTCTCCGCAAGCGTGTCAGATGCTGACGGCGTTGTCACCAACCTGGACTTCATTTCTGGAACTAACTTGTTGCAGAGGTTCTCCGGTAATTTGACCAATGGCATCTACGGTTTTCTTTGGCCGAATGTACCGTCGGGACTTTATTCCGTCACGGCGACGGCCACGGATAATTCTGGCGGAGTTTCAACCAGCACACCTGTCGTTTTTACCGTGGGCCTCAGTAATCGCCCAATAATTACCGTGACCGCCATAGATCCGGACGCAGCAGAACCATCTCCAGGAGGCATTACCAACAACGGGGCCTTTCTTATCCAGAGGAACAGCAGTTCCCCCACCTCCTTAGCCGTACAGTTCACCACGAGCGGCACAGCTGCTACCAATGATTATACCCTGACACCTGCAGCCGGCATTCCCGGCTCAACCAGGACTGTCACCATTCCCGCAGGCTCTAATTCAGTGTTGGTCACCTTGCGGGCAACACTCGACGGAATCTCGGAAGGTCCGGAAACTGCAATCCTCACACTGAGAACCAACCCAGCTTATGTCGTCGGCTTTGCCAGCTCCGCAACAGTCACCATCACGGACTCCAGTTCCAACTCAAATCATCCGCCCACGGTGGCTCTTACATCTCCCGCTGACGGTACGACCTTTTACTCGGGAAAAAATCTCCCATTCACAATGCTCGTCGGGGATCAGGAGGCAAATGCCACCTCTGTTGCCGTGCTCGTCGATGGCCAGGTCTTGGCCTCCAGCAGTATCGTGATGACATCCATCAATGGCACGAACGTGTTTAGTCTCGCAACCACCCTTCCAACGACATTGCCCCAAGGTTCTCATGTTGTTCGCGCACGGGTAACCGACACCTTAGGATTGGTGGCATTGTCATCTCCGATAAATGTGCAAGTGCTGGGAATCGGCAACCGCCCTCCAGCTTCGCCGAAAATAATGACCATGTCATTGAACAACTCCACTTTCTTGATTGATGGGGATGGGGTGCTTTATGGGTGGGGATATAATTACCAGGGACAGCTGGGAAATAAGAACTTCGACACCGTATTGTCTCCCGTCCAATTGCTTGGGGATGTTGCAATAACGGGTTGGAGCGAAATCTCTGCTGCGAATGACGAATTCGACGATTTCAGTCACGCCATGGCCATTGACAATGCCGGGCGGATGTTTGGCTGGGGATTTAACGATCGTGGCCAGATCGGCCTTGGCTTCGTCACCAATAATTCCATTCTTCCCACCATCGTTCCTGTCCCCGTCGGCGCATCCGGCTGGAAGCATGTCGCCACCGGTTCGAAGTTCACCCTCGCAATTGATACCGAGGGGCGGCTATTTGGCTGGGGTGATAACTCCTTCTCGCAACTGGCTTCTGGCTTACCGTCTCCCGTATCCACTCCCAACCTGATTCCTTTCCCGCCAAACGTCACTGCATGGAAGGAGATTGCCGCTGGCAATAGACACACCGTTGCCATTGCTGATGATGGAAACATTTATTCCTGGGGTGCAGATGACCATGGCCAGATTGGAAACGGATTTGTCTCTTCCGCAAACGTTGGCACACCTTTCAAACTGCCTCTGCCCGCTGGTGTGTCTGTGTCTGGATGGAAGAAAATTGCTGCCGGACTTTACACCACATTCGCGCTCTCCACGGATGGACAGCTCTTCGCTTGGGGCGACAACGGAAACAGCCAGGCCGGAAATGGCTTCAACAGTTTCGCGCAAACTACTCCAGCCCCGGTCCCTTTCCCGGATGGAACCACCATCACAGAGATTACTTCCGGAAACAGCCATTCAATGGCCCTGGCTTCCGATGGTAAGCTCTATGCCTGGGGTAACGGATTTATCGGGCAGCTCGGGAATGGGTCGACAACCAATCAAAGCACTCCGGTGCTCGTCAGCTTGCCAAACGGTGTAACAGGCTGGGAGAATGCTTCGGCCGGCGGTTACATCAGTTTTGCTATCGGAAATAATTGCAGAGTATATGCCTGGGGAAACAATTTTGCAGGCCAGCTTGGTGATGGCACCAAGGCTACTCGGACTATTCCTGTACCAGTCATCAATCTTGGAAATGTCTGCTCTGCCCCGATCGTCAGTTTCATCAGCCCCTTGGATGGAGCAGTCTTTCCTTATCCCGGCAATGTGCTCATAGCTGCAGATGCCTCCAGCCATGATAATCAAGTCACGGAAGTGGGGTTATTCCAAGGGACCAATAAACTGGCCAGCCTCACCTCGCCACCCTATTCCTTCACCTGGACAAATCTTCCAGTTGGCAACTACACGGTGATTGCGACAGTCCAGGATAATCTGGGTGTTACCAATGTTTCAGCCCCGGTTTCTTTCAGCGTGCTGTTTGTCAACCACGCACCCACCTTCACAGCGGGTCCAGACCAGTCGGCCCCTGAAGATGCTGGAGCCATCGTTGTACCAGGTTGGGCAACTAATATCAGCGCAGGCTCTGTTTACGAGAGTGGACAGACCGTTACTTTCACCGTGTCGAACAACGATAACACATTGTTTGCCGTCCAACCCGCAATCGATACGATGGGAAATCTAACATACACACCTGCCGCTGACGCTTCGGGCATCGCAGTAATCACTGTTCGGTTGCAGGACGACGGAGGTACAGCAAATGGCGGACAGGATACCAGCGCTGAGCAGACATTTACGATTACGCTCCTGCCCGTTAATGATGCTCCGAGCTTCGCGAAAGGGCCCGATCAGATTGTAATGGAAGATACTCATGCACAAAGCGTGACTGCATGGGCAACTTCCATCACAGCGGGCCCTGCCAATGAGGCGGGACAGGCCTTGCTCTTTGAGACAAGCAATAACAACAATGCCCTCTTCACCGGGCAGCCTGCAATCGATCCCTCCGGCACTCTGACCTACACCCCGGCACCCAATGCGAATGGTACCGCCATCGTAACGGTCCAACTGCACGATAATGGAGGGGTGACACAAGGTGGCTTGGACAGTTCCACACCGCAAACCTTTTCCATTACCGTGTTGTCTGTGAATGATGCACCGGTGGCTCAATCGCAATCCGTATCGCTGGATGAGGATGCGTCCATTGCTCTGACTCTTTCCGCCACTGATGTGGAGAATGATGCACTTAGTACTAGCGTCGTGACCGTCCCAGCCCACGGAACACTGAGCGGAAGCGGGACCAACCTGGTTTACCATCCAGCAGCCAACTACTTTGGCCCGGATCAATTCACCTTCAAGGCCAACGATGGCACGACGGATTCCGGCGTGGCAACCATCAGCATCACGGTGAACCCGGTCAATGACGCTCCTGTGGCCGCTGCCCTTGTGACACCATTGTTCCTGCTCTCAACCAATGACACCGATCTCGTAATTATTGCTTCCAACGCAGTTCAAGCAACAGTGGTATTCGATGGTTCATTTTCCACCGATGTGGAGAATGACCCGTTGCAGTTCACCTGGATCGACGAAGGGACAACCAATATATTGGGTCAGACCATGGTGGCAACCAACACGCTAAGCTTGGGATCAAATGTCGTGTCACTCGTTGTGAGTGACGGAATGGATGCGGGCACCAATCAAATTATGGTGGAAGTGATTACTCCGACACAGGCAGTGGGCAGGCTTGCTCAGGTTCTGGAGGATGCAGATCTGGGCGGAAGGAGCAAAGCTGGATTCTTCGCTGCGCTGGAGCGTGCAAACGCCGCCTTTGGAAGAGGCGATTTGCAAAACGCAATTGATCATCTCCAAACATTCCAGACGAGAGTGCTCAAGCACACCGCGCCGGCTTATAGTGAAACTGCTGCGCGTTTAGTCTCTATCGCCGGCGAAATTATTGACGCCGTCAGTCCGCCCAGCGGCAACCAGTAGAACAATGCTGAAACACTCTTCGAAGGAAAGCTTCAGCAATTCTGAAGGCCAGATTGCAAACTGAATAAACAAAGTGAATGCCAGACAATGAACCGGTCTGGCATTCACTGTTTTTAATAGAGAGCCCGGGAAGCTGCAGGCTTCGCCTTCCCTCATTGCGTGTTCCTGCTGGCTGTTTCCCTCCGCTGGCACTTATTCACACCCTCCGTTGATTGAACGCGAGTCTCTTAAGTAGAATACACTGGCGGCTTGCGCCTTGTGCATAACTCAAACTTCCTTTATGCGCAACCTATCCAGTTGCGACCGGCGCCGGCTGCCAAAAAGTTCTCGTGAAATCCCAGGCAAAAACGGAGTCATTTGATCCATGCTTCATTGTAAAAACATGCCCTAATTTGTACAATTCCTTTCGTTGTCGCTCTGCCTTAACTAAGCGCCATTCGGGTCGGTCCCTAGCATTACACTCATTTCACTTTTCATGGTCGCAACAATTACTAAAACGCTTGTTATTTAACAAGACCATTGCCAGAAGCTCCCGGCCGTTTCTCCACTCCTTCGCCCCATCCCGCATGCGGGATTGGGATGAGGGGTTCAATCGCTCGCTTCGTATCAGAAGTTCACTTTGAAGGGCGTTTATATACCAAACCGTGCGATATGGTCCTTCAACAAGTTATTTATTGTTTCTCCCGCCCGAAATACCGCTCATACTTTGACGGCTCGCCTTTTTCCCACGGCTTGTAACTGTTGAAAAAATCAATCCGGTCTCCCGCCGAAGGATGCGTTCCCAACCAGATGGTGAAAAGCATTCCCGGTCGTGGATAACCCAGGTTTTCTCTTTCCATTTTTACAAATCCCATCGCCGCGGAATGATTGTAATGCGTTAGCTCCAGCCCAAACCGGTCTGCCTCATGTTCCATATGCCGGCTGTACACAAATCCAATCGGTGTCAGGACCAATGAAAAAAGGCTCACCAACAAGATTATCAATGGGAGCGAGGCAATGTCCGACAAACTGTCAAAACCAAATCTCCCCGCAAATCGCCGGATAAGCACGCCCGCAGTGATATGGATTCCATATAAAGCAACCAGCGTTAAAAACCAGGAACACAGAATGCCTTTCACCACATGACCGAGCACAAAGTGGCCCATTTCATGCCCCATCACAAAGAGCAGTTCACGCTCGTTTAACTGTGCGATAATAGTGTCCCATAAAACAATCCGCTTGGTCCCCATGAACCCGCTCACGTACGCGTTGGACATTTTGGTATCCACACTTTTATTCACCTCGTACACCCGGCTCCCGTGAATGCCCGCCTTCTCCGCCAGCGCGACAATTTTCGCCTCCAATGCCTTGTCCTTCACCGAATCAAACTTATTGAAGAGCGGAGCCACGGCCACCGGTTCCACCAGCGCCCCAAAGAAAAAAACCGGGAGCATCGCCAACCACGCATAAAGCCACCAGCGGCGCGGGCTCTTCTTCAATAGCAAATAAGGAATCCAAAGAAACAGGCAACCCACCACCAAAGTAAGGCCCAGTCCTTTCAATGAATCAGTAAACCATTTTAGAAAAGTCTGGTGGGACAATCCATACGCATGCGGCCGCACAAATCCCATGTAATAACGCAACGGCCAATTCAGTCCGTAATTGAGCAGCATCAGAATGACGAAGTACACGCAAACCATCCAATACCAGTGCCGTCCAATCCTCCGGGCAAAGTCTCGCAACCGCGCGGAAAACCCGCCGAATAGGAGGAACACCGGAAGCGCCATTCCCCAAACTACCCGGACAAACCACAGCACTATTCCACTTTGATAACGCTGTACCGCCTTCGCGCTCGGTTCCGGCACCGGTACCGGCACATTTTCGTCCACGGAGGAAACTTTCGACTGAATTGCTGAACCGTTCGTCGGCGGGGCAGAAATCCTCTCTTCCGCATTGGCTATACGGATCAGAAAAATAAAACTTAAAATTAAAATGAAATGGCGCATGTAATGAATGTCCGGCTGGGCACTCCGCTGGACAAACTTACATAATGCCAGCCTCTTTTGAAGTCAAAGCCTCCACCGTTTAAAATTATTTTAATTTTCATCGTAAGAGATTGAATCCCGCGACGAAATCCTGCACAACATGGCTCTATTTGTGACGTATGACCAAAGAAACTAAAAAAACGAATAAAACGAACGAAGCCCAGTTGTTGGATTTACTGAAACGGGTTCTGCCCAAAGCGACTCACGACCCCGCACTGGCTGGAAAAATCTATCAAGCCATCGAACAGGAACTTAAAGTCAAGTCCCGTGCCCTCGCCTTCGAGAAGTTTTGCAGCAAAGTCGAACTGCCCGATCTCGATGCCAAAACTATCGAAGACGTAAAACTTCAACTGGCCGCCTCCTTCGGCGATGGCGATATCACCATCAAGCCAAACAAGAAAGACCAGACTTTGGCCGTGGAAGTATCGCTGCCCGACGGCGGCCAATTCACCAGCGAAATCAAAGTCGGCCCAGTCGGAGCAGAGGCAAGTGACGAGCAGGAAATTACTTTAAAGTTCATTCCCTTCCCCGTCTGCATGCCCGGCGACCAGGAACTCGTCTGGCTCCTCGCCAAGCGCGAAAACATGTCGCCCGACGAAGCTGGAATCGCCCTTGCCAAAGTGGAAGAGGAATTCTGGGCCTCGAAAACCGGCCAAAAACTGATCCGCGACCGCGTGGACAAAAGCTTCCCGGAATTTGTCGCCCGCGTCCCCGCCGGAATGCTGAACGAAGTCGGCCTCAAGCGCCATTACAAAACCCCGGAAGCCATCAAAATTCTGCGCGCCGCCTTGAAGCGCTAGAAGCAAAGTTCTTTCATTAATAATCGCCGGGTTAGTAGTGCACTCATCTACCACCCGGCTTTTTGGCTTTACCCTTTATCCTTAAGTAGTTGAATTTGCCCTGCTTTGACTTGCGGCAAGGTTTTTTAAGGTAGTTTAGCTGCCAACTCTATGAAAAAAACCACCGGCAAAATTTCGTACATTCTTACATTGCTCACCTTTGGTTTGTTTTCTTCTTCGTTTGGTCAAGGCTCGCTCACACCTCCCGGCGCGCCCGCTCCGACGATGAAGTCTTTGGATCAAATCGAAGCCCGGACCATCATTACCAGCCTGCCCTATGTTATCACCAACGCCGGTTCATATTATCTGACTGGAAATCTTACCGGCGTCGCCGGAACCAACGGTATTACCATTATCGTGGATAATGTTTCGATTGACCTCAATGGCTTCTCGTACACTGGCGACGGCATTTATGACCCCTCCAATGGAATTATTCTAAATAACAACCTCTACAGCAACGGTGGATTTAATAACCTTAACAATAACATTCATGCCACCGGCTCGTATAACCGCATTGAAGGAAATCATGCGACTATCAGCTACACCGGCATCCGCGTGGACAGCGTCGGAAACGTTATCATTAAGAACAGCTCCGGTGGCAACAGCGTGGCCAACTACAATGTCGCTGCCAACAATCTATTTGGCCCGACCCTCAACAGTGCCGCCACCATGGCAACCAACAGTAATCCGCATGCGAATTATACTTTTTGATTTGCGTTACGGCGCAGCCGTCAAGCTGCCAAGCCGCCGCAGCCGCATCATCGGTTCCCCTGCCGTCTGTGATGCCATCAAATCGATTTCAAACTCCGCCACCCAATCATTCATCTCTTCTGGATCAACTAGCATTTGCTGCACCTTCCACGAACGCTTGTCTTCCGCGGGGATCACATAAGTGTGCCGCACATTCCGTGCATTCGGGTCCAGGCACAGATATTCGTGATCGACATGATACGCCTCAAACGCCTGTCGCAACCGCTCCGCCGTCCAAACTTCGCCGCCGTCCTGCCCGCTATCCAACCCCGCCAGCGCCTGCTCATAATCCCCTACTACCAATCCACGCAAAAAGATAAAAATGCGATTACGAATCGCCGCCGTGAACGCCTTCGTATCGCGCGTAACATCCTTGTCCGCCTCCTCCGCACCAGGCGGACGCACTTCCTTCGCTTGCGCCTGCGGCTGATAATTCGGATCACGCATCCGCTCCCATTCATCAATCAAACTCGAATCAACCTGCCGCAGCATTGTCCCCAGATACAATTCCATCTCCCGAACTGCATCATTTTTCGCGGCATCCGGCACCGTTTGCGCCAGCACCTTGTGCGCGCGTGAAAGATGCCGCAGTAGCAACCCCTCCGCCCGATGCAGTTCGTAGTCCTTGATATAATCCGCAAACGACCGGTATTGCTCGAACATCTCGCGCACGATGGATTTGGGATGGATGTTTTCCTGCCCCACCCACGGATGCCGGTCGGCAAACGCATTGAAGGTCGAATAAATAAATTCCCGCTTCGGTTTCGGATATTCCAGCTTCTCCAACTCATCCATCCGCGCGTCGTATTCCATCCCCTGCTGCTTCATCTCCGCCATCTTCGCGTCTTTGACCTTGTCGAGTTGTTTGCGCAAAATCATGTCCGGATCTTCCATGATGGATTCCACCAGCGTGATCAAATCCAGCGCATAATCCGGCGCTTGCGGGTCCAGCAACGGAATCGTTTCCAGCAGATACAACGACAGCACCTGGTCCATCGAAAAATCTTCCTGCAAATCAACATTCACCCGCAGGTAAGCGCCCTCTTCCGTTTTTGGGATAAATTCCACAATCTTGCGATCTACCAGTGATCGAAATAATTGCCACGCCCGCTTTACATGCGCCTTCTTCGCGTTGGGCGATTCATGGGAACGCTTGATCAAATCACGCATCGCCTTGCAGCCGTCCCCTTTTCGGCTCAGCACATTGAGCAACATCCCATGCGAAACTTGAAACCGCGAACTCAACCGTTCCGGCAACGCAGAAATCAACCGTGCAAATGTATTCTTGTCCCAATTAACGAAATTCTTTTCCGGCGGCTTGCGCTTGACCACGCTCTTCCCACTCTTCGCCTTCCCTTCCAGCTTGAGATTCTCCACCACATGCTCAGGCGCTTGCGCGACCACCCAGCCTTTATCGTCGAATCCTTTGCGTCCGGCGCGTCCGCTAATCTGGTGAAAATCCCGTGCGCTCAGAATCCCCGTCTTCTGTCCGTCATACTTGCAAAGTCGCGTGAACAACACCGTGCGAATTGGCACATTGATGCCCACTCCCAGCGTGTCCGTGCCGCAAATCACCTTGAGCAAACCCTTTTGAGCGAGTTGTTCCACCAGCACGCGATACTTCGGCAACAGCCCTGCGTGATGCAATCCAATCCCATGTCGCAACCACTTCTTGATGTCCGGCCCATACGGACTGTTGAACTTGAACCCTTCCAGCGCCTTCGCAATGGCATCCTTCTCCTCGCGCGAGCAGACATTGATGCTCGTGAAATCCTGCGCGCTTTGACTTGCTTCCAATTGTGTGAAATGCACCACATAAACCGGGCTCTTCCCCTCCGCAATCAAACTTTCGAGCGTCTGCGCCAGAGGCAATTCCGAATAAGCATGTTCCAACGGCACCGGTCGATCCTTGGAATGCACGGTCACCGTGGGCTTGCCATTTAACCGCGTCAACTCCTCCTCAAAAAACGTCGTGTCGCCCAGCGTCGCCGACATCAACAAAAATCGCGCCTGCGGCAGCGTCAGCAATGGTATCTGCCACGCCACCCCGCGCTCACGATCGGAGTAATAATGAAATTCATCCATGATAACGTCCTGGACATTCGCCGCCGCGCCTTCACGCAACGCGATGTTCGCCAGGATTTCCGCCGTGCAACAAAGGATCGGCGCATCATGATTCACCGTCGCATCCCCCGTGCTCAATCCCACATTCTCCGGCCCAAAATCACGGCAAAGCGCCATCCACTTTTCATTCACCAATGCCTTGATCGGGCACGTGTAAATCGAACGCTTCCCCTGCGCGATGGCTTTGAAATGCAGCGCCGCCGCCACGAGTGACTTTCCCGAACCGGTCGGCGTATTCAGAATGACATTCTTCTCCTCGTACAATTCCAAAATCGCTGTTTCCTGCGTCGGATAAAGTTGAAGGTTGCGCCCCGCCGCATATTCCAGAAAACGGTCCAGCAGAACGTCATTGCTGAGACGTTCATCCCGGGGAATCAAATCATAAAGCGACTTCGACACAGTCAGCATACTCTAAAGGCAATCGACCATCATGAGAAGGGAATAGCCACCATAAAGGGCTTTCATTCTGCGCGGGGCGGGTTATCTTTTCATCATGAAAACTGGGTCTCAATCCGTGCCGCTTGAGCCGGAGAATTTAAAACCAGTTCTGCACGAAAAGATTGAACGCATGGATGGCCAGCACTTGGCCCTTCTTAATCGCGTTCTGCTCCAATTGGAAGCAGAAGAACTCGCTGACCGTCTCGGCGGAGCATTTGATAAAGATCACGAACAGGAAAAGCTGAAACGCATTCCTGAACTGGTAAAACAATTCCGCGCCGAGCACCGTTACGCATGACGGTTTGTCTCGACACCAATATCTTTCTTCAGATATTTGGTCGCAAACAGCCGTTCCATCCCATCCTCCGAGCCTTACTTGATGGCCGACTTGTTTTGGCCATCTCCACCGAAATCCTGATGGAATATGAGGAAGTGACCGTGCGGCTCTCCGGACGCGAACGCTGGCGGGATGTTGCAGCATTGCTGGAATTGCTGGCACAACTTCACAACAACATCCGTCAGATTGCGCCGCAATATCGTTTCGGCGTAATTACTCTCGACCCGGACGACAATAAATTTTGCGACTGTGCTATTGCAGCGGAAGCGGATTTTGTAGTGACTGAAGATAATGATTTCACGGCATTAAAATCGGCTGGTTACAAACCACAGCCTATCAGCCCGGACGAATTTATCCGCCTGCATTTGTCCATTACGTCCTAAAGCGAGCTCGACATTTCAAGAAAACGGATTGTCTGAACATCTTGCCCTGGTGAAATGTCTATACTACATGGCCATACAATTAATTAGGAGGGCTTTAACTTGGCATTTTAGCCAGTCAGGTTTATAAATTATCAAAGAAATATTATGCCCCAAGCAATCATGGATCCCGAAGAGGTTCGGCGTTTCGCCGAGGAGTTGAAGCGCTTTAATGCCGACCTTCAAAGCCGCATGGCTTCGCTGCAGGCGCGCTTCTCGTCGCTCGGCGATTCCTGGCAGGACCAGGAGCACATCAAGTTCTCCGAGGAATTCAAGCAGACCTTGAAGGCGCTGAAGAAGTTTGTCGATGTTTCCAATCAACACACGCCTTATCTGCTGCGCAAAGCGCAACGTATCGAGGAATATTTGAACCAGCGTTAAGCGATTCTTTCCGTTGTCATGCCAGAAGCACACATAACCTCGTTGGATGCCTTGAAAGCCTTCCGGGCAAACCTGCTCATTTACATGACCAAGGCGCGTCCAACTTTGGAAGAGGTCAACGCCGACGTAGTCCGCACGCGCAACTGGGTCGAGAATGACCAGCGCACCCTTTGGGAAGGCCAGATGAAACGTCGCACCCGTGCCCTTGAAGAAGCACAGGCCGCCCTCTTCAGCGCCAACATGTCCAACTTGCGCGACGCCACCGTCGCGGAACAAACCGCCGTCGTTAAAGCTAAACAAGCGCGTAATGCCGCCGAAGATAAACTGCGCGTGATCAAGCTATGGAACCGCAATTTCGATAACCGCACGGAACCGCTCGTGAAACAAATGGAGCGTCTCCATTCTGTCCTCGCGAATGATTTGCCCAAGGCTGTCGCGTTCTTGACGCAAACCATTAACACGCTCGAGGCCTATGCCGGCATTGTTGCACCGTCCGCTTCCGGCGAATCTGCCCCGGCAAATTCTCCATCTGCCGAGCCCAATCAACCCGCGCCTTCCAGCGAAAAAAATCTATGAGCCTCTCCGCCAACAGCACCAGGCTGTCTTCCATCACCAAGGAAATATTGGCCCAGTGGCAGATCACCCGGGATTACTGGAAGGATGCCAAGGCCGAGGAATTTGAGCGTAAGTATATGGATGAACTCCGCACCAGTGTTGACATGGCCACCGACGTCATCGAACAACTGGATAAACTCGTAACCAAAATCAAAAAAGACTGTGAGTAATCATCTCGAGGCAACCCGGACACTCGAACTGTTGGATAATCTGAAACAGACTGTCCGCGATTTCGCCGCGCAGGAGGCAAAGCTTAACCAGGAACTTAGCGTTAAAACCACTCGCGAACGCAAACAATACGAAGAAGCGCTCGCGATTCAAGAAGAGCAATTCTCGGCCGACTTTGCGCAGGCAGAATCATCCCATGTTGCTGCTAAAACTGCCCTTGAGTCCAAATTTGAAAAGCGGAAATCCCGCATTTTTAATCGCGCCCACAAATCGAGCAAGGAACAGGCTTTCAAAAAAATCGAGGACGAAATCGGCGCCCGTAAATACGAAATCCAGAAACAGACACTCCAACTCGAACAAGACCAAAAGACCGGCATCACCACCACCGAAGCCAACTTCGAAGATTTCAAAAACAATCTCGCGCTTGAGCAAGGGAATCTCGAAGATCTGGAAAACACTGCCCGTCGTTCCTTTGGCAATCGCCTGCTGACCCGCGCCCAGTCCGCCCCAATCTCATCCACCGCTGACGAACATCAGCTTTTGATCGAATCACGCGAACTGCTGGCGCGTAGCCGCACCGACTTAAAACGCCTGCGCAGTTCGCTTCTCTCTTTGCTTTTTCGTTTCCTGCCCATCTGGCTTCTAGTTCCAGCCTGCGCGGTTCCATTTCTCTTACAATATTTTCACGTCATCGCTCTTACTCAACAACAAGCCATCGGGATTTCTGTAGGTGCGCTGGTGCTGGTCTTGGTGCTTTACTTCGTGGGAAAGCAAACGCGGCGCTCGCTCGCCACCAGCATCGCCAATACACTGGCCAAGGCGCGTAAGTTGCAGGATGTCGCGTGGGAAAAATCCGAAGCCCGGCACGCTCAAGAACTCGACCGCATCAATAACGAATTCAAGGTTGGTAGCGAAAAACTCCGCGCGGAATGGAAACAAGGCTTGAAGCAGGACGTTGAACTAAAAAACGAGGGCAACCGGCGCATCTATGAAAAATATCAACGGGTTTCCGCGCACAACGAGAGCCTGCACAGTTCCAAACTGGGCCGACTGGAACAGGAATACGCAACCACTTTGGAGCGTTTGCAAACTTCGGCGGCATCGCGTAAACAGGAACTCGCCACTAATTTCGAAGCCAAAGGCGCAAAACTCAACTCCGATTATCAAGCTCAATGGCAGGCACTCGAAACCGATTGGAATCGCAAGCTGCCTCCCATCTACGAAGCCGTTCGCGCCGCCAATGCTTTCGCCGCCGGACAGTTCCCGCCGTGGACTTCGCCAGTCTGGACCAATTGGACCCCTCCCAAAAAATTTGCGGATGCCGCGAAATTCGGCGAACTGGATGTGGACGTGGAAAAACTTGCCGAAGCTTTGCCCAAAGACCGCCGCCTTGCCTTGCCCGGCCCTGCCCGGTTTCCGCTTCCGTTCTTTCTGACCTATCCCGGACAAGGTTCCATCCTGATGGAAACTTCCGGTCCCGGTCATGACGAAATTATCGGCACGCTGAACAACATTGTCCTCCGCCTGCTTTCCATCGCTCCGCCCGGCAAGGCTAACTTCACCATCATTGATCCCGTTGGCCTTGGTCAAAGTTTCGCCGGTGTCATGCACCTCGCCGATTACGAAGACCGCCTCATCAACAGCCGTATCTGGACCCAGGCTGGCCAAATCGAGGAGAAGCTCGGCGAATTGAACGAGCATATGGAGAAAATTATCCAGATGTATCTCCGCAACGAATACCAGACCATCGCCGAATATAACCAACAGGCCGGCAACATGGCCGAGAAATATCATTTTCTGGTCATCGCCGATTTCCCGGTGAACTTCAGCGAAGCCGCCACCCGTCGCCTGCTCAATATCGTCGCGAGCGGTGCGCGCTGCGGTGTTTACACGCTCATTCATTGGGACCAACGACAGACTGCCCCGCAGGATTTCGTTCCCGATGATCTGAGAAAAAACAGTGTCGGCATCACTCGTCGCGGGAATGATTTCATTTTCACCGGCAAACCGATGCCCGGTACAAAACTCCTGCTTGATGCTCCACCCGCGCCCGAGTTCGCCATCGATTTCATTCAAAAGGTCGGCAAGGGTAGTAAGGATTCCAGCCGCGTCGAAGTTCCCTTCTCCCAAGTTGCTCCGCAGGGACCGGAACTTTGGACCGAGGAAACCACCAGCGAGTTGCGCGTTCCCATCGGCCGTACTGGCGCAACCAAGCTGCAATATCTTGCCATCGGCAAAGGCACGCGCCAGCACGCACTCATCGCGGGCAAAACCGGTTCTGGAAAATCCACACTCTTCCACGTCATCATCACCAACCTCGCGCTGTGGTGCAGTCCCGAACAAGTCGAATTCTACCTCATCGATTTTAAGAAAGGCGTCGAATTCAAATGCTACGCCTCCAATCGCCTGCCGCACGCGCGCGTTGTCGCCATTGAGAGCGATCGCGAATTCGGCTTGAGCGTGCTTCAGCGCGTCGATGACGAACTCCGTCGTCGCGGCGATCTCTTCCGCAAACTCGGCGTCCAGGACATCGCTGGCTACAAGCGCGCCGGTGGCACCGAACCCGTCCCCCGCTCGCTCCTCATGATCGACGAGTTCCAGGAGTTGTTCACGGAGGAAGATAAAGTTTCGCAAAGCGCCTCCGTCCTTTTGGATCGTATCGTTCGTCAAGGCCGCGCCTTCGGCATCCACGTCATCCTCGGTTCGCAGACGCTCGGCGGCGCTTACACTGTCGCCCGCACCACGCTCGGTCAGATGGTGATCCGCATCGCGCTCCAATGCAACGAAGCCGATGCCTATCTCATCATGGATGACAACAACCCCGCGCCCCGTCTCCTCTCCCGCCCCGGCGAAGGCATCTACAACGACGCCGCTGGCGCCATGGAAGGCAACAGTCCTTTCCAGGCCGTCTGGTTGTCTGATGAAGAACGCGACGCCTGCCTCGCCAAAGTCCGCGCTCGCGCCGACCAAAGCTCCGTCAATTACCCCGGCCCCATCGTCTTTGAAGGCGATGCTCCCGCCGACGTCCGCGAAAATCCCCAACTCCAGGAATTGCTCGCTGCCGATTCCATCAAGCCATCCACTTCCGCCCGCATCTGGCTCGGCGCACCCAACTCCATCAAAGGCCCGACCGAAGCTGTTTTCCAACGGCAAAGCGGAAATAACCTGCTCATCGTCGGCCAGCGCGAAGACGCCGCCATGGCCATCCTCTCCGTCGCCTTGGTATCGCTCGCCGCTCAATACCCGCCGGGAGCCGCCCGATTCATTGTGTTCGATGGCAACCCGCCCGATTCATCTCAGCGCGAGTTTCTCAATCACATCGTTCAGGCCATCCCGCAAAATGTCACCATGGCCAAATACAGTGACCTCGCGGATACCATGAACAATCTCGTCGGCGAGTTGAAGACGCGCACTGGCGATTCAGGCGAACCCGCCACCTTCCTCTTTTTCCACGGGCTGCAAAAGTTCACCAAGCTGCGTCAGGACGATGATTTCAGTTTCTCGTCCGAATCCGGCACCGCCAGTCCCGGCGCGCAACTCGCCACCCTGCTCAGTGAAGGCGCGAGCCTCGGCATCCACATCATCGCTACCTGCGATAGTTACAACAACGTGAACCGCTTTCTCAGCCGCAAAATGTTGACCGAATTCGAAATGCGCGTCCTCTTCCAGATGAGCGCCAACGACTCCGCCAGCCTCATCGACACCCCCAAAGCCAACACCCTCGGCATGCACCGCGCCCTCTTCTACAACGAAAAAGAAGGCTACCTCGAAGTTTTCCGCCCCTACGCACTGCCCGACAACGCTTGGATTGAACAGGTAACAAAGAATCTGTTGCGACTCTTAAAATAATTCGCTCACGGCTTTGATAGCAGTGGTTTCACGTGGCGGCGTTTTCTCTTTCTACATGGCTCTACCCCGGTAAAATCCTGTCCATTAAATCGCCCTTGTTCGCCTCCGCCAACCCGATCATCGGCATGATCCACGTCGGGGCCTTGCCTGGAACGCCCGGCAATACTCTCTCGCTCGATAAAATAGTCGCCACCGCCGTGCGCGAAGCCAAAATTTATCGCGATGCCGGATTGGACGGCATTGCCATC
>JAQGPC010000279.1 GCA_028293285.1 Pedosphaera sp. | reverse complement strand
ATTCAAAATTTCTATGATCAAGCCTTGGGAGAAAATCAGTTCGAAGCCGGTTGGCAATTTCCGCATTTTCACCATTCGCTCTGACCATAAAATTTCTCCGCGCACCGGCAATGAACACGATTTCTACGTCATCGACAGCGTCAATTGGGTGAATGTGATTGCCACCACGCCCGACCATCAACTGGTCATGATCGAACAGTATCGTCACGGCTCGGACACGGTGGAGTTGGAAATTCCCGGCGGGATGATGGACGCCAAAGATGCCTCCCCCGCCATTGCCGGCATGCGTGAGTTGCGCGAGGAAACCGGCTACGAAGGCGAGCAACCGCAAATCATTGGGCAGATTTATCCCAACCCGGCCATCCAGAGTAATACCTGCTTTACCTTGTTCGTGCAGAATTGCCAGTTGAAGCATCCCATGGAGTGGGACCATGGCGAAGATTTACTCACGCGTCTCGTGCCTATTGCCGACATCCCTCAATTAGTTGCGACTGGAAAAATCCGCCACTCCCTCGTTGTCGTCGCATTATATCACTTCGACCTTTGGCAACGCGGGCTTGTCCGGGGCACATAGTTCTTCGCAAAACACTTGCGTGAACAATGGGCAATTTGAGCCCATTCGACGCATTTCCCACTTTATTGCTTTAAGCGATAAATCCGCAAACCCCTTTATAAAGGTTACTTACATCATCCCACATTGCATTCCTTAGGCTGGTCTAAGATATGCTGAAAGATTTGCCATGAAGACCATCACTTACAAAGTGGCAAGGAACGGGAACGGGCAAGTCACGACTGTAACGATACCAGAGAACCACTCTGAATCCACCGGCGTAAATGCCGTCGGATTAATCATCGCCGGAGTTTTACTTATGGGCTTGGTCGGATTTGTCTGCCTGCTCCTGCGTATATAAGACTCGCGGGAACTGAAAGACATCAGCCTTCCGGCTATTTGCCTTGGCGAACCTTTTCCTTTTTCTCTTCCTTCTCAGCTTCCAGCGATTTGCGGTTGCTGACTAATTGCTTCTCCAACTGCGCCATGGTCTCATAGTCCCCTTTTTCAGCGGCTTTTTTCAATTCATCCTTAACCAACAACTCGCGCTCCGCAATTTTCGCGGCATATTTGGAATCGATTTCCGCCAGCTCTTTTTTCTGCTTGTCGGTGGTCTTGGGCGTTGGCGCGGTTTTGTTCAAACGCTCCATGGCAAGTTCGTAGGAAGATTTCATAAATAATTATTGGTCGCTAATTGTCAGTTGTCGCTTCCGTCAATGTGCTTCTCCGCCACCGCTAATCGGTTTGTTCTTCTTCCACGGCATATCGGGAAATTTCTCACCCACCTTCACCGGCGGCGCTTTCGGTTTGGCTATTTCCAATTCTGGATCACCTTCCGGCTTTGCCCCGGGCGCGGCCATGTTGCCTTTCCACGACGCAATGCGCGCCTGCAAGCCGTGATGCTCCGCCGTCTTCTTATCGCCGGCCTTCATGTAAAATAGCGACAGATTGGTATGCACCAATTGCTCACTTGGTTTAAGCTTTTCGGCCTTATGACCTTCAGCAATGGCTGTGGCATAATCACCTTTGCGATAGTAAGCCATGCCCAATGAAAGCTGGGCGTCAAAATAATTCGGATCTTCCGCCAGCACCGCCGTGAGCTTCGCAATGGCCGAATCATAGTCGGCCGTGCTGAAGTCGAACATCGCATCGTCGTATTGTTCCTGGAGTGCGGACATAAAATTCTTTTGACAAGTCACGGTATCGCACCATTTTAGTGGCCGCAAGAGAAGTAATGGGTCGCGTACCAGAAACACTAATGAATTTACCAATCAAATTGATATCCACCGACTTCGACGGAACCTTGTTCGCCGAATTCGAGAACCCGCCCATTCCTGCGCATTTGCAGACACTTATCGGCGAACTCCAGTCCCAAGGCGCCAGGTGGGTCATCAATACCGGCCGCGATATGTCCAGCCTCATGGAAGCACTCGCCCGCTCTCGCGTCTCGATCAAACCTGATTACCTTGTTCTCGTGGAACGGGAAATTCATCTCCACCACGAAATGCAATATGTGGGCGTTGAAGAATGGAACGTTGAATGCCATCGCGCCCATGAGCAATTATTCGTGCAAGTGCGCAAAGACCTTCCCCGCTTGATAAGTTGGGTGGAATCCCAATTCAAAGCCACCATCTACGAAGACGCTTACTCTCCCTTCTGCCTGATTGCTGGCAACAACGGCGATGCCGACGCCATTCATGCCTTCATGGAAGAGTATTGCAAAGAGGTGCCCCATCTTCAGGTGGTGCGCAACGATGTCTATGCCCGGTTTTGTCACAGCACTTACAATAAAGGCACTGCCCTTGCTGAAATCTCCCGTCGCCTCCAAATCAGCGCCGAAAACATTTTCGCCGCCGGTGACCATTTGAACGATCTGCCGATGCTTAAAAAGCAGTATGCGCGCTTCCTCGCCGCACCCGTCAATGCAATTCCCGCAGTCAAAGAAGCCGTTCGCAGCCAAAATGGTTTCGTCAGCGAATTACCACAGGGTCATGGCATTGCTGAAGGATTAAAATTTCATCTCCTGCAAAAATAGCCTTATTAATATTTAATACAGGGAAGCAGTAAAATTAGCCCTTCTTATTCAGCCTATATTCGGCCAAATGCAAAAACAGCTATTTTCTATAAGCTGCTGATAATGAGCCAATTAGACATCTAGTTTAACATTGCGCCGCAATGCCCCCCCTGATAGTGTAATTCTGCAACGTTGCCGCGCGGCTGGATTCAGCAGGCGCGGCGGTTTTGCCTAACAGTTTAGCAATTTAATTAAATATTTTCATGAGCGAAGCAACTCTTACCGCCCAGCCTTCGGGCGGTTCTCCCAAGGTTTCCAGCATTTCCGAGGCAGTCATCCGCATCGCGGGTAACTCCCAGGACGGTATTCAAGCCATCGGCGGTTTCCTCGCCCGGTTGGCCGGTCGTAGCGAACAGGAAGTCATGACCCACATGACCATTCCGGCAACCATCTCCGGCGGCCCCTCCATTTTCCAGGTGCGCATCGGCTCCGGCGAAGTGCTCAGTTCTGGTGATGAAGCGGATGTTCTCCTCGCCTTCTATCAGCATTCCTACGAAGGTCATATCAATTCCCTCAAAAAGGGTGGCATCGTGCTGTATGATTCTGACCACGTCCAACCGAATGCCGATTGGACCAAGGAATATCATCATGTCGGCGTGCCCATCTCCGGATTGACCGTCGAAGCCATCGGTGGCACCGCCAAGGACAAGGGCAAAAACATTTATACCCTCGGTTTGGTCGCGAAGATGTTCGACCTGAATGTTCCCAAGTTGGAAAAACTGATTGGCGAACGTTTCACTGGCAAGGACCCCAGCATCTTGAACAATGCCTTGGCTGCCTTCCATGCCGGCTATAGCCATTCGCTCGGCAATGTCATTGAAACTTTCAAGTTCGTTGAGAGCCAAAAGAAAACCGGCCATCAGGTCGTCATGAACGGCAACGAAGCCATGGGTTACGGTTTGATCGCCGCTGGCGTCCGTTTTGGTGCCGGTTATCCCATTACACCCTGGTCGGACATCATGGAATTGCTCCGCCGCGAACTGCCTAAATACGGCGGCAGCTTTATCCAATGCGAAGACGAAATTGCCTCCATCTCCATGGCAATTGGTGCCGGCTATGGCGGACGCGTCGCAGTGACCGGTTCCAGCGGCCCTGGTATTTCGCTCAAGACCGAAGCACTCGGCTGGGCAATCATGGCGGAAATTCCGCTCGTTGTTGTGGACATCCAACGCGGCGGCCCTTCGACCGGCATGCCGACGAACGTCGAACAATCCGACCTCAATATCGCCTGCTTCGGCGGTCACGGTGATTCTCCCCGCGTGGTAATCGCCCCGGCCAACGTTGAAGATTGTTTCTACATGGCCATTGAAGCCGTGAACATCGCCCGCAAATACAGCGTGCCGGTGATTATCATTTCCGATCAGGCCATTGCCACACGCATCGAAGCGTTTGAAGAACCAAATCTCGAAAAAGTTTGTCAGGATATTTCGCCCGATCTTAGTCCGGTAGCTGATCACAAGCCGTATGACTTGTCGGCTGCAGATGGCGTCACGCGTCACGTCGCGCCCGGCACCCGCATCATGAGCGGCAAGTATCCCATCGCCACCGGTTTGGAACACGATGAACTCGGTCACCCGACCGGTTCGCCGAAGTTGCATATGCAAATGACAGCCAAGCGTCGCAAGAAATTGCAGACTCTCGCCTCCACGTTGCCAACGCCGAAAATTTACGGCCCCTCGGAAGGCAATGTATTGCTCGTCGGCTGGGGTTCCACGGAGGGTCCTATCAAGGAAGCTGTTGATCGCGCTCGTGCCGCTGGCGAAAGCGTCTCCTCCATTCATATCAAGCATATCAATCCGTTGCCGAACGGCTTGGATAACATCTTCGCCGGATTCAACCATGTGCTCGTCGTGGAAATGAATGACGAAGGTCTTTACGGCTATGGCCAACTCGGCGGTCTGCTCCGCGCTCGCTTTGGCGATCCCAAGATTCGCGGCATCAATAAAACCGACGGCATGACTTTCAAGGTCAAGGAAATCGTTGAAAAGGCCCGCGCCAACGTCGCGACCGGTCTGCGCAAACTGTAACCTAACCCCATATCGAATTTAATATGAGTTCCACCATCTCTGATATTCCGGCTCGCGGCGGAAACATTCTCGCCACGCCCGCACTCGACACCGAACGCAAAGGTTTGACCAAAAAAGAAATTGCCGCCGATCATCCTACGTGGTGCCCCGGTTGCGGTGATTTCTCCGTGCTCGCGCTCTATTTCAAATTGATTGAAAAGCGCAAGCTCTGGCATGAAAAAATCACCACTGTCGCCGGCATCGGCTGTTCCAGCCGGTTTCCCTACTTCGTGCAAGCGCACGGTGCCCATTATATTCATGGTCGCGCCCTGCCCTTTGCCAGCGGCATTTCCCTGAGCCGTCCTGATCTCCATCTGTTCGTATTCGGCGGCGATGGTGACGCCTTCTCCATCGGCGGCAATCATTTCAATCATACCGCCCGCAAGAACATCAAGATGACCTACGTGGTCATGGATAACTGGGTCTATGGCTTGACCAAGAAGCAAACCTCGCCCACTTCGCCACTCGGCTTCAAGAGCAAGACCGACATCACTGGCGCATTGGATCAGCCCGTTAATCCGATGAAGCAGGCCATCTCGGCTGGCGCAACTTTCGTGGCCCGTACGACTCACACAAACCCGAATCATGTTCTCCAGATGATGGAAGCGGCCATGGACCATGACGGCTTCAGCTTCATCGAGTGCTTGAGCGAATGCGTGGAATTCTACGAAGGCGCTTTTGATTCCTCCAACCCGCGTAAGGGCGGCGTGTTCAACACGGTTCCCGCTGACCATGATGTAACGGACGAATTGGCCGCTTACAAGCTGGCTGGCGAACCGTTCCCTGGTTCCTTCGGCATCTTCTACAAGACCAATCGTCCAACGAAGAATGCCAACGAGCAAAAGATTATCTCCGCCGCCCGTGAGAAGGTCAAAGACCTCAAGGATTGGCAGATTCTCCAGAAGAACTTCGACCGGCTCAAGTAAGCCGCTCGTTCAAAATCTCAAAGCCCCAACGCAAGTTGGGGCTTTTTTATTTAACTCAGTCTTCCCATTGGAATGCCGCAACGATTCCCCAAATCACAGAGGCTGCAACCGCTATTACCGGCAACCACAAAAGAATCGTTTGTGCATTGATGGAAATCACATCCGATTGACTCGGCGCAAACATCTCCCCCAAAGGCAGCCAGCATGCTGCCAAAGCCGACCCAAGCATGACCGCACCAAGTAAAATGATTGTGCGCAACTGAAAGGAACGACGCCGTTTCGGCAATGCTGCCGTCACACGTGCGGTAAAACCACCGTCTTCGATATAGGCATCCTGTTCGCGCAGCAGCGCATCGAGTGGATCGTTATTCTCAGGCGGATTCATAATGTTGATATTCGAGTGACAGTCGTCGCCTTAACTTTTCTTTTCCACGCAGAACATTCGTTTTAACCGTTCCTAAAGGGCATTCCAAAACTTGAGCGGCTTCTTCATGCGATAGCCCATTTTGACAGCACAGCACAATCACTGCCCGCTCAGCCGAACTTAGCAGCTTCATCGCCTCCGTCAAATCCATGCGCAGATTGCTATTGCTGGAAGTTGCCGGTTGCATGACCTCATCCATCAATTCGGGCGCATCCTCCAAAGCCAGTTCCTTTTTACGACGCGCCTCCATCCGAAATACGTTAAACGCGATACCAAACAACCACGTCGAAAAACGCGCATCCCCACGAAACGTATTTAACTTCTGCCATGCCTTCAAAAATGTTTCCTGCGCCATGTCATCCGCCAAATGAGAATCACCGCGCGTCATCCGCGTCAAAAACGCCCGGATGGGCGATTGATAACGACGCACCAATTCGCTGAAGGCGTTTTGGTCCTCCAGCGAAAGGGCGCGGGCAATCAGATCGGCGTCGGAAAAGGACACGCGATTATTTCTCGACCTGATCCTTTTTCTTCTGGTCAATTTTCCAGGTGACGAGGAAAGCAACGCCAATCAGCAACGGGATTGCTCCTATCCTGCCCACGCTCGAGGGCATCATTAGGAATAATCCTGCCCCCACTGCAATCAATACCAGGCCGCTGCGCAGATCGTTCCGGGTGCGTTGAGGCGCGGCTTGGGCCGGTGTGTTGAACAACTCCGGTGGAATTGCCACGCCCTTATCAACCATGGCTCGGATGGTTTCGTGCAACAGCTTGTTTTTTCTATGCCGGAAATAAAATGCCAGCGCCACGATCGCGATCGGGAATCCCAGGCTCATAACAATGGCCGTAAGCGGGATCAGCCCTTCAAGGAATGAACTGGAACTCATTCTGTGTGGAATACGGATTTCCACCGGTTCGTCCCCGCCTACGCTGATTCCCTCTGGACCAATCCGCACTCCCAGTGCCGATCGCGACGATTGCGTTTTCTTTTTAATCTTCGCGCCACTGACCGCATTGGTGGCTGTATCTGGATTAGTAGCAATCTCTGCCGTTGGAGTATTAGTCACCACCGGGTCTTCGAGTTGTGCGTTGGTTTGGGCGCAAAGTGTTGCCACGCCAAGGGTCAGGAACGCGCACAGAGCGAACAACGTTTTTCGGGTCGTTTTCATATTCAATAAGGTCAGTTTCATTTGTCTCATAAATAGGATGCGTTGAGCAGCCATTTTGGATTCAGAAATATTTAATTGTCACCAAATGCCCTTTATCAAACCTGCCAACAGAAGTTCTTGGCCCGTTTCTGACTCCTTCTCCCCACCCAAGTGGGGAGAAGGTTGGGATGAGGGGCACAATTACTCGTTCCGTATCAGGTTTGAACAATTTAATTTCACAACACTAGTGAGATGCCGCGCACAGAAGTTTTGGATTCAAATTTGTTGCGCTTGGAGAAATCAAGACGAAATGTTGCACTTCGGCTTCACTCAAGCTCAATGCCTGAACTGATGCTGCTTGCTGACCTTGGCGAGAATTTTATCCACCTGGCTCTTTTTATTCGCCAGCGGATCGGCATCGGTGCCCCAAAGCTTCTTTACTATTTCGCGTTGCGGTGCGAATGGGCACTTGGCCTTGGGATTCTTATGAGCGTCATCCAATTCCTGGAGCGCTAATTGTGCGCCGGTCATGATGGCCGGTTTGTGAAATTGTTCATTCAACTTATGCACCGCCTCATCCAATGCGCCCCACCGCTCCGCCTCGGTTTTGCCCCAAAGCGTCGGCTGCGTATCCAGTCGCGAAAGGTTCCAGAGCGCGATGCGAATTTGCCGCACTGACTTGAACTGATTGCCCATGATGTCGCGGAAAATTTCCTCCAAAGCATGGTTGATGACTGAATTTTGAAATTGAGATGCGCGAAAACGATGGCTCCCGCCCACTTCCGAAAAATCATCAAACCGGATCGTCAAACTCAATTCCCGCGCCTGCAACTGCTCCCGGCGCAACTGGCCCACCAACCGTGTTGCCTCGCTCAGCGCAAATGTCAGGGCCGCTTCATAATCCGGCTCGTTGTAAGGCAACGTGGTGTTGCTCGAAATCGTGGTGCGATCCTTCACCTCCAGCAACAACGGCTCATTCCAGCTCCCATTCGCAAAGAGCCAGAGTTGCTGGCCCCAGATGCCGAACTTCTGCTTGAGCAACGTGGAAGGCAACTTTGCCGCATCACCAAACGTGCGCGCCCCTAATGCACTCAGACTACGTTGCCGATTCTTGCCTATGCCTGAAAGTTCACGCAAATTGCGCTCGGCCAGGAATTCTTTTTCCGCACCAGCCGGTATTTCAAGAAAGCCCGGCTTGGCAGCATCCGTCGCGAGCTTCGCCAGACGTGAAGAACTCGCCAGCCCCGCCGATACCGGAATCTTCACTTCACGCAAAATCCGCAGACATATCTCCTTCACATACTCCGCTGCCGTCGTGTGCCGCCAGACATGCAGATCCATGGTGGTCAGGTCGAGAAATCCTTCATCAATCGAAATCGGCACCAGCGTGGGAGAATATTGTTCAAGCACCTGAAACATCTCCTGCGAAATCCGCCGATATTCATTGTAACTCGGCTTCGCCAGCACACCTTGGGGACAAAGTCGTTTGGCTTCGAAGCAGGCCATGCCCGTTTTGACGCCAAATTGTTTTGCCGTGCGATTCGCGGCAATTACAATGCCATCACCGCGCCGCCCGCCGCCGACCCAGACCGCCCGCCCCTCCCATTCTGGATGCAATGCCACCTCGCAACTGGCGAAGAAACTATCGCCATCAACATGCAGAATTCGGGTTGGAGCTTCGGGCCTTGGCATGTGCAAGGCCGATTTGAACTCCAAAATTTTTCCCTGTCAAACCTCTCTTGAAAATCGTGAATTTACTCGGAATTTAACTGAAAAATTTCTCCCGAAATTTCACTGCGCCGCTTTTTTGAGCGAGCCGAGATACTCCACCAAATCAATCAAGTCTTGCGTGGACATCGTTTGTTGCAAACCGGTCGGCATAATCGAAGTTTTCATTTGCTGACGTTTAACGATATCGCTCTTCTTGATGCGAGTAACGATGGCTTTGGTATCTTTCATGGTCAACTCATCCGCCGTCTCACTCACGATAAGTCCAAAAGGTTCATCACCGGATTTCAATTCGATCTGCCAAGCTTCAAAGCCAAACGAGATACCCGCGCTCGGATCCAGAATCGCTTCGTAAATCGCATCCCTCCCCAGCTTCGTGCCAATCTCCGACAACGCCGGACCAACCTCATTTCCTTTGTCGTTTATCCGATGACAATTGATGCAACCGACCTCTTGTCGCGCGAACACCTGCGAACCACGAGCAACATCACCTTTCACTTTCAGTAACTCGATTACCGGAGGCAATGGCTCGGTGTTACGACCTTGCGGCAATGGCAGTACCTTCGCAGCCTCGGCTTTGAGATTGGCCCAGCGCACCCCATTCAATTCCATACTCGCAGTCAGCTTCACATCGTTGGGCAACTTGTCTTCCTTGGCCATCTTCAGTAATTCCGCCGCACCTTCCTGAACCCGCACCAGGGAACGAACCGCCTGCTTGCGTACCGCCACATCACGCTGGACATCCATCACCACCGGCAATAGCAAAGGAACGATTTCCTTATCCGCCGTATTGCCGAGGACTTCTGCGGTCTGTACCGCCGTAGTCACATTGGTTCCGGTCAAACCTTCAGTTACTAATTTTAAATCCCGGCTCGCAAGAATCATCCGCATCGCTTCGACCCCAGTCTCCTCAGCCGGATTTTTCACCGCGACTTCGAACAGGCCCGGATTCTGATCCTTCAACTTAAAATCCTGCACGATCTTGACGAAATTCGTCGTACCTCGCGTTGATTCCAACACTTTCATTACGGCACTTTTCAGCGACGGTTTGGCTTCAAGATCCATCCCCTTCATCCGGCTTAATACCTCAAGGGCAATTGCCGTCCGACCAGCATCATTCGTCGCCAGCACCGCCGCACTTTTCATTGTTCCAGCCAGAAGGAAGCAGAAAGCCGCAAAAAAAATTGTAATTCGATTCATTATCTAACTCAGTATCAACCACCCGCAAATAACAAGGCAAGCAGCTAACATAAGACCTACGAATCCTTTTGACGTTCGATTACTGGTCAGTTTACGCTGTCATGATTAGCGAATCCAGTTATCGGACTGATTAAGAGCCATTCATGAATCAAACTGCATTACCGGCTTCCGGGCGCATTTCGTACCCTTCAGGTTTCCGGGCGCGTCGTGGATTAAACTGGGTTGTCTTGGGATTGACGTACGCCTCCTTCTACATGTGCCGGTACAACTTCCGGTTTGCCACACCCGGCATGGTGCAGGAGTTTGGCTTCAATAAATTCCAGATTACCGGAATTCTCAGTGCTTGGTCCATCGCCTATGGAACAGGTCAACTAGTCAATGGATTGCTGACGGACCGTATCGGCGGTCGGGCGGCCCTGCTCATTGGTGCAACTGGAACGGTTATCATTAATTTAATATTCGGCTTCGTTTCCTTTGCCGGCACCTTTTCAACATTTTCCCTCATTTGGCTCATCAACGGCTACATGCAATCGTTCGGCTCCCCCGGCATGATCAAGATCAATGCCGCCTGGTTTAACCGCACCGAACGCGGAGCTTTCGCGGGGATTTACGGGTTTATGATCCAGATGGGACAGGTTGCGATTAACAACCTTGCACCTCTGATTCTTGCGGGATTTGCGGTCGGGACTTGGGTTCTGGCCAAGGATCAGTGGCGCTGGCTGTTCCGCGTCCCTCCCTTTTTCACGGTAATCATGGCGATTCTATTGGCCTTCATCGCCAAGGAGTCTCCCGAAAAGGCCGGTTATCCAGGACTCATTCATGATGAGCTGGACACGACTGATACTGGGGTTCGTGTCAGCCTGAAGAAGTGCTTCGTTACGATTTTCACTCATCCTCTCATTTGGTTTTACGCTGCCGCCTATGCCTGCACTGGCGCCGTCCGCAACAGTTCTGACCAATTGGCTATTTTGTACTTTTCTGAGCAGCTTCATTTGAACATGCACGACCAACCCAAGGCCGTTGCTTGGACGCTGAACCTGATGCCCATGGTCGCAGTGATGGGTTCCCTGGGTTCGGGAATCATTTCGGATAAAGTTTTTAAGGGGCACCGCTCCCCCGTGGCAATGAGCCTTTATTTTCTGGAAACGTGTGTAATCCTGATAGCTGCGGCTGTTATCTCTTCTGGCATAGTTGGTCCCACACCAGGAGGCATATTTCTGGGATGCCTCTTCCTAGTGCTGATTTCCTTAACGGCGAATTCAACTCATTCCATTGTGGGAGCAGCGGCACCGATGGATATCGGCGGACGTAAAATGGCTGGCTTTGCCTCAGGGGTAATCGACTCGTTCCAATACTACGGGTCTGCCGTAGCTCTGCCCGTAACCGGATGGTTACTCGACAAGTATGGCTGGAGCATGTGGTATCCCACCATGGCCAGCTTTGGATTAGTGGGCGGTTTTGCCATGCTAATGGTGACCCGCAAACAAAAGAGAATGGCAAAACAGGCTGCGGCAAAATTGGCAGAAGGGAAATTTACACTATCGCCAAACCCAACGTCCTCTGACGCGTAGAACTGCCGATATACTCAACTCCCTCACGCGCGAGTAACTTTCGCTTCCAATCCAGACCGCCAGAGAAACCGCCCAAGCCTTGATTCGCAGCCAGCACCCGATGGCACGGGATCAGCACTGGAATCGGATTTGCCCCGCACGCACTGCCTACCGCTCGCGTAGCCTTGGATTGTCCGATCGCCGCCGCCACTTCCATGTAGCTCATGGTTTTTCCACTGCCAATGCCACAAAGCACTTTCCAAACACGCTGCTGAAATTCAGTGCCGGACGAGAGATCCAACGGCGGCAGCGTTTCCGGCGTATGGCCAGCCAAAACCTGCTTCAACGCTTTTGTCGTGAGCGCATGCCAACGACGCACCTCGGCGGAGGGTGTTGATTTATCGGAAGAAAAGCGGTCGCTCTCGCCCTTTTCTTTTGGAAATTCAAGTCCGGCCAATCCCAGCTCTGAGTAGTATGCGACAAACTCACCATCCTTTGTCTCAATCGGAAGTCGTACCATGATCAACGGTGGTTGCGGACGAACATCACGATAATCCCCAGCAGGAAAAAAAATAACAGGAGGGAAAAAATAATCACGCGATTACGCGCCACCCGCTTTTCATAACGCATGGGCCGCAACCCCTGGATGCTGCCCGCCGCAAGGTAACTCACCAATTTAGGATTCGCTGTGGATGGGCCGCGAAAATGATTTTTAATCCGGCGTATGAGTGCCGCCAAATCATATTTTCGCACGCCCAATTCGTTGTAATGCTCCGGCGTGGTGACTGGTTCCGATCGGTCTTTCAACCGATTTTGGTCCACCTCTTCGAAAATCGGTTCGTGCAGAGCAGATTGCAGCGCGGGTGCATTGGGAGTGGTGATGGCGCTGCCGGGCAATGCCGTGGAGCGGACGCGCGGCAATTGTTGCTCCTCTTGCACCGCCTTTGAACTGAGCTGCTTGATCTGAGATTCCAGGGCAGCAATCTGGTCATTCAACGCGCGAGCGCGGTCGTTAATGGGATCAGCTTTTTTCTTGAACCATCCCATGGTATAAAACCTTTAATGACGCATTAACATTGCGCCCAAAATGATTACACCCGCCAACGCCGCCAAAGCGACCGGCCAGGTCAGCGCCAATCCCAGTTTGCAGAGTTCGCCAAAACTCAGCTCTGCCATCGCCCGTAACGGGTTCTTGCGATTAGCGGATTGATCTTCAGTTTCAGGAGACTTGCCGGAAAGCACTGAAAATTTAAGTCTCGCCGCATTCCATTCCATGCGCGCATTTTCAATCGTGGTTAATGCGCGGGTCAATTCGATGCTGAAATTTTCCTTGTTCCATCCCTCTTCATGCAAGGCTTCAACTTTCACCAGCGCCTCCCGCATGTCGGTCAGGGATTTGGCCATTTGCTCCGCATCGCGGCGGGCGGAGAATTCCGCTTCTTCCAGCAATCCCACCCCGCGCGTCAGATTTTGCAGCATTTCCTGCCGACCTGTCTGATACTCAATCTGGCGGCGGCGGGTTTCTTCCAAAGCAGCGCGTTCGCGTTCCAACTCTTCCTGGATTCGCTTCAATTCAGCCAATTTCTGCTGGGTTTCACCTACCTTGGAATCAACTTCTTCCCGCGTTGGCGCGCGACCCGTAGTAGCCGCCATACTGGCTGCCTGGCTGGCTGAAGCCTTATTTGGGGCTTGAAAATCGCTATCTACAAAATCGGTCGCGTCAAAGTCCGAGGACATGCGGGTATTTTAAACTTTGGCATCCTGAGTGTAAAGCCGTCTGTTCTCAGATTATTAAGCCAAATCGGGCCTTTTCAATTCTTTCGGTTCTTTCCAGGCGTAAATCAGGTCTAAACCTGAGCTTCATGGGCGGTATTTCCGCTTGTCAGCACTCCGCGACAGAACTAAATTGGCATCGTGCTGGTAAATAACGCCCTGCGTCAAAAGTCTTCGGTACCAAGTGGAATTCACTGCCATGGTTGAATTGATTCAGTTCCCCTGGAGTCCATTCTGCATTGTGCAAAGGCGCATCCTGGAGTTTTCCGGGACCCGCTTCAAAATCATCAATGTCCCGAACGGTGACCGCTCCCTCGTTTGGCGCATAACCCGCGAAAGATATTACGGTGTGCCCACCATTCACGATGGACGCAATGTCATTTTTGAAACGGACAACGATTCCCAGGTCATTGCCAAATACTTGGATGATAAGTTAAAGCTCGGCCTGTTTCCGCGCGAACTTGAGGGGCTGCAATCCATCATCTGGCGGGCCATCGAAAATGAAATCGAGGACATCGGCTTCCGGTTGAATGATATCTACTGGCAGGAAATGGTTCCTGCTTCGGATCGGTTGCTTTTCCTGCGTCACAAGGAACGCAAATTTGGCCGGGGCTGCATCGACCAATGGCGCAGCCAGCAAAAATCTCTGGTTGCCGAACTCGCGCACCGGCTGATTCCCTATGACCAGATGCTGCTGGACAAACCATTTCTCCTGGGCGATCAGCCACACTTTGTTGATTTTGACCTGTATGGGATACTTGGAAACTTTCTCTACTCGGGCCATTACCGGTTGCCGGCTCCACACGCTCGCTTGAAGCAGTGGTATAAACAGATGGAAAAAACAAAATTCGAAAAACCTTCACGTGAAAAATTACGTCCTTGATACCAACGTCCTCCTCCACGATCCCAACAGCATCCTCTATTTTGAAAAAAATCATGTTTTGATTCCGATCGAGGTCATTGAGGAAATCGATCGTTTCAAGCGCGAATCCACCGAACTGGGCCAAAACGCCCGCACCGTTTCCCGCACGCTCGACAGCCTGCGCGGCAAAGGCAGCCTGAGTGATGGCGTCAAACTCGAAAATGGCGGCTGCTTGCGAATCATTTTTCAGAAAAAGGGAAAAACTTCCAATGGCAATGGCCATGTTCTTTTTGGTGATAATACCGTGGACAACCGGATTCTTGCCCAGGCCCTCGCCACGAAAAAAGACAATCCCAAAGCCTCCACTATTCTCGTCACCAAGGACATCAATCTTCGCATCAAAGCCGATGCCGTGGGTTTGTCGGCGGAAGATTATGAAACGGACCGCGTCCAGATTAAGGATCTTTACACCGGTATGCGTGAAATCATGGTCACCCCGGAAAAGGTGGCTGCTTTCCGCGCCAACGGCGAACTGGAAGTCAACGGTGGCTCCACCTATTTTCCCAACGAGTATTGCACTTTGATGGAAGAAACCAATCCCAAGCGCACTGCTCTCGCGAAGGTCGATGCCACCGGCACCAAGCTTATTCCCATCATTGACAGCCGCGAAGGAGTCTGGGGTATCAAGCCGCGCAATCGCGAACAGCATTTCGCCTTCGACGCGTTGCTGGACGACCGTATCAAGCTCGTCACGCTCATGGGCAAGGCCGGCACCGGCAAAACCTTGATGGCCATGGCGGCTGGTTTGAAGAAAACTGTTCTCGACCGTGAATTCCGCCGCTTGGTTGTGGCCCGTCCCACCATCTCCATGGGCAAAGAGCTGGGCTTCCTGCCCGGTTCACTCGAAGAAAAATTGGCTCCCTGGATGCAGCCCATTCACGACGCCCTGGAAATGTTGAGCGATTTGAACATGGGCAACGAACATCGCCGCAGCAACGATCTCATGCGCTCGGGCAGCATTGTTGTGGAAGCGTTGAGTTATATTCGCGGACGCAGCATTGCCCATCAATTCATGGTCATTGACGAAGCGCAGAACCTCACGCCGCTCGAAGTCAAAACCATTATCACCCGCGTCGGCCACGGCACCAAGATCATCTTCACTGGCGATCCCTATCAGATTGATAATCCATACGTGGATTCCTCATCGAACGGCTTCAATTACATCATCAGCAAATTCCGCGGCGAACCGGTGGCCGCCCACATCGAGTTGCAAAAGGGCGAACGCTCTGAACTCGCGGAACTGGCGGCGAACCTTTTGTAATCGCCATTCGGTGCGGAAACGGCGCTTGGCAGCGACGAGCGTTTTTTCTATACTGCTGAAGTGATTGGCTTCCTGAGATTCATAGGAGTCGTAAATGCCGCCATTTGGTTTGGCGCTGCCATCTTCTTTACGGTGGCTGTCGGCCCGGCATTTTTTTCGCCGGAAATGCACAAGGTATTCGGCAACATCAGCGACAGTACCTTTAATTACTATGCTGGCGCCATTGCCATGATAGTGCTCAAACGGTATTTCGCCCTCCAAAATATCTGCGCGATCATTGCCCTGCTGCACCTGTTCGCGGAATGGCATTATGTTCGCAGACAAGTGACTCGCCTTACCATTTATCTTTTGCTGGCCCTGTTAGGCTTGGGACTGCTTGGCGGTTTTTGGCTCCAGCCCAAAATGCAATCGCTTCGCCAAACGATGTATTTTGGCCAGCCCCAGGAATTGAAAGAAAAGGCGCGCCGTTCCTTTGGGGCATGGCATGGCACCTCTCAAGTGTTTAATCTCGTGATGATTGCAGGTCTTCTGGTTTACCTCGTTCGTTTGAATCAACCGATTGAGTCCGTTCGCTACGGTGGCGTGACCAAGTTCCGGGGTTGACAAACTCCAGTTGTGACGGAGGTTGTTATAAGAGAGGGGACTGCCCAAGGTGGGCGTCCAATATATGTATATGATTTCAAATGACCGTCCGTCACCTTACGGGAACCGTTCTTATGGCTCTTTTCCGCCAAAACCGCCGGTAAATGAGGAAACACTAAGAACGGACAAAATCCAGATTGAGCGCAAAACCTTCGTGTTCACGCTCAAGGAGAATCCACGTGGCCGTTTTCTTCGTATTACCGAAGATGTCGGTGGCCGACGGGATACCATTATTATTCCGGCCCCAGGCTTGGAAGATTTCAAGAAACTGTTGGATTCAATGGTCAAAGCTTCCGGCGACAGTCCTCCCAAAGAGGAGCATGGGGAAGAACAAGGCAATGGGCCTAATTAGCCCCCGCCTATCTGTTCATCACCAGTGAAGATACTTAGTCTTTAGAAACAGTTGGTTTCTTAGCTTTAGGCGTAGCTGCCTTCTTAGGCTTGACCTTAACCCGTGGCGCATCACCCCAAAGACCTTCCAAATTATAGCGGTCACGCACATCGACGCGCATGACGTGCACGATGACGTCGAAATAATCCAGCACCACCCAGGAGGTTTGCAGCGTCCCATCCACTGCGCGTGGACGTATTTCATGGTCGTCCTTTAACTTCCCGGTAATCTCATCCGTGATCGCACGCAGGTGCGGCTCGCTCGTGCCCGAAGCCACTACGAAATAGTCCGTCACGGAGGAAAGTGCGCGAACATCCAAGACCACGATGTTCTCTGCTTTCCGGTTGTCTGCCAATTCCCGGCAGAGTAATGCCAATTGTTTCGAATCCATCTGACGGAACAATGGCCCAAACCGGCTCAAAGATAAAGGTGATAATTACGAATCGCTTCCGCCACCGACGGCACGACCAGATGCTCAATCGGCAGACCAGCCTTTACCCGCTCGCGGATTTGCGAGGCGGACACTCCCAACGGGTATCCCTTTAATGTGCGGCCTCGAAAAGGTGCAGGAAATGAGGCTTCCGGCTCGCCGGGTCGTGGGATTGCCACAAATTCTAATAATCGCGCCAATTCACCCGCTCCCCGCCATTTGCTGAGAGAGGGAATATGGTCTGCCCCGATCAAATAAAAGAGTTCAACTTCCGGAAATCGCCGCACGTAATTCCTCACCGTATCGATAGTATACGAAACTCCGCCCCGCACGATCTCCTGTTCATCAATCTCGTAATTATTTTTCCCAGCCAAAGCCAGTCGCAACAACCGCAATCGCTCTGCCGACGGTGTAGGCGCGGTGTCCGGCTTGAATGGCGATTGTGCCGCCGGAATGAAAAAGAGCCGTTCCAACCCCATCTCTTCACAAGCAGCCTGTGCCACCAGCAAATGCCCTAGATGGACGGGATCAAACGACCCGCCATACAGCCCGATTTTTCGTTTCGCGTTCAAATCAATTCCAAGGTAAAACCAACCACGGTCAACCCAACTTTGAACCTCAAACCATCAATTCTGCAACACCGAACCGCCTTTCCTATCCTGCGCGGAGCGCAAAATGCATTCTCGACAATCGTAAAAGACCTTTTTATCCTTATAATCATCAGAAAGCAGAGACAATTATCACGTAATATACTTTTAGTTGCCGTACGCCATGCGAATTCATCTCCACCATAAAACCGACAACTCCTTTCAGGGTTCGCGTTCGGCTGGCGCACGAGTGGGCATTATATTGGTAGTTGCCCTATTGGCGGCGGGTTCTTTTTTTATCATTCGCTGGTGGCAGCAAACGCATGCTTCATCAGCTAACGGACAGATCGCTGACGTTTCCGGTGATAACTTGACCAATGTCAACACCCCCAAGTCATGGAATCTCAGGGGAAAACCAAGCGAGGCTTCCTCTGCTCCCAATGCTCCCGCCGAACTGGTTTATCAAAAAAAGACGCTCAGCGAATGGCTGGAGGATATGGAAAGTTCCGATCCCGAAGTTATCGCCATCGCAGTGGAAGCGTTTCGCGGTATGGGGCCAAGTGCCAAAGATGCCATTCCACGTCTCGCCGATTTGCTGGACCCGGCGCGCTCTCCAAGTTCCGCCGCGCAGGCTTTGGTTAATATTGGCAAGGATTCGCTGCCGGTTTTGTTAAATGCCCTTACCAACAGCGATGTCATTACACGGCTGGAAGTGGCCGGAGCCATTGGCGGCTTGCATGACGATGCGGATGAAGCCGTGCCAGCATTGGTAAGTTGCCTGACTGATGAAGTCGCGGGCATCCGGGCCAATGCCATCGCTTCATTGCAATTAGCTCCCAAACACCCTGACATCGCCGTGCCGGCACTCATTACCTGCCTCGCAGATGATGATCTCTCAGTACGGAGCAACGCTGTCACAGTCATCCGCAAATTTGGCAAGGATGCGGAATCCGCCGTGCCAGAACTCATCCGGCTCGCTACGGACGATGACAACCCGGACCTCCAGGCAACAGCTCTGGAATCTTTGAAGGAGATCGCGCCCGAACGCGTCAAAGCAGAGGGATTATAGCGTCAGACAAGGTCGGCAATCATACTTAAGAATTATGGATATAAACCCGCCCATTCTCGCCAATGCCGTCATCATTGGATGCTCGATCCTTTTCGCCCTCTTTCCATTCGATAAGAGACGCATTCGGGCTTCGTGGGCCAAATACGTTTTTCTCGCCTTCAGTGTCCTCGGATTTCTGGTGGGTGTGGCAAATCTCGCCTTAAGATTGCATTTGGTCGTTCTTGATCAGGAATCTGTAGGCCCGGTGAATGTAGTCCTGGTTGGCATGATGGGCATGGCAATTGGCCTGGCTTTTACTTTGGTTGTCTCAGGACAGCTCACGGGTGCAAAGCGGGCGCAATTCGGCGTGTCTGCGCAACGATAATTACTTGCGGCCTGTTACGACTTTTTTGCTGACCACTCGTTAAGGAAGGCCAACACTTTCTTAGGATCGTGATGGTCGCCTTCTTCAAGTTGAGCCGTGTTCTTGGTGGTTAATTGCTTTCCATCCGCATCCAAAACCACAATCACTGGCAACCCAAAATTTGCGGCTTTATAATCTTCGATGATCTTCCCGTTGTGGCCTTTGTTCACATCCACCAATACCACAACGTAATCGCTCTTCAACTTATCCGCGATTGCCGTGTCCGTTTGCATCGTGTGATGCAGCCGGTGGCACCAACCACACCAATTGGCGCCGAATTGCAGCAGCACCCGTTTATTCTCCTTCTTTGCCTGGGCGACTGCGTCGGCAACCTGTTTCGATCCGTCGGCATTTTCATCATAAAGTGGTGGTCGCTTGGACTTGGGTTGATCTTCCGCGTGAGTATTAAGCGTCAATCCCTCAAAGAACAGGCTGGCTGACAGGACGCATGCAATGAAATAAGAGACGAATCTAAAATAAGAACAGTGTGCTTTCATATTTCCTTCCTTTCGTGTCATGAACATTGCCTGTTTTTTGACAAAAATGAAAGCCAAAAGGCAATCTCAGCAGCACCGGTTGATTCCATCAAACCGCTTCTCAGTTGCCTCTACGTAAATCTGTTCCGGCGTTTTGTGCAATTCGACAACTCGACCACCACCCAGTAAATCTATTCGCACACCATCCTTCTCATGCGCTGGCGTTGCGCAACTGCAATTGATCGCCAATCGTTGCGCCCGCTCCAACTGCGCTTCGCCTGATAATTCCTTCGCCAATGCAAATCCCAGTGCAATGAGCCCCACCGCGTGGAGCGGCTTAGATTCCGTCACTGCATACTCCGGTAACCAGACCGGTTCACTCTCTCGCAATACCGCCAGTCGTTTCCGTGCCAGCAGCAAAATCCATTCGCGAATGCTCAACCAAACAATAATCACTACCATCACCAGGAAAAATCCGGCCACAAATGCATCGAGCATGTTGTTGAAATGCAGCACGCGATTTGTATTCAGTGCTTTCTTTGCAATTTCAATAGTATTGACCTCACCAACTGCTTTGGCTGCATCCAGCGCCTGTTGCAGCCCCGGTAATTTTGCATCCAGTCCCCTTGCAGCCGACAAAAATCCAATCCGCAAATCGGCATCAAAAATTTTCTGATAGCCGGCCGTCATCGTCACTGCAAGCAACCAAATCAAGGGAATGAAGGTCACCAATGCCAGGGCCGGTTTGCCGATTTTGGTTTTCTCCGCTAATTGCATTTTAAGAATGATTGTCGTCGCCAAACACAGCGCAATCGCCGCCAGAAGTTGATTGGCAATTCCGAATAACGGCCAAAGTGAATTAATGCCCCCCAAAGGATCGCGCACACCTTGAATCAGGAAGTAGCCCCACCCCGCCACCACTAAAAGACTTGCCACAACATTCGCACTGACTCTCTTTGTATCGCCCAGTGGTTTCCAAATATTACCCAACAAATCCTGCACAAGATATCTGCCCACGCGCGTTCCGGCATCGAGCGTTGTCAGAATAAATAAGGCCTCGAACATGATTGCGAAGTGATACCAGATGCCGAGCCAGCGACCATGCGTCACTTTCGAAAATATTTGCGCCATGCCCACCGCTAGCGTTGCCGCGCCGCCCGTGCGCCCAAACAACGTCTTTTCCTTCACCTCATCCGCGAGTCGTTGCATCTCATCCACCGATACCGTGTAGCCCGTTGCTTTTACCTTTTCCACCGTATCCGCCGCAATGGCCGCCTGATTCGCCCCCGCTCCCTTTACGTTCATGCTCAAATAAACGCCCGGATCTAAAGTGCAGGCCGCGATTAATGCCATAATGGCTACCAACGATTCCAAACACATCGCCCCGTAACCAATCGAACGCGAATAGCTCTCTCGCGTGATAATCTTCGGCGTGGTGCCACTCGCAATCAGCGTGTGAAAACCGGAGATCGAACCACACGCAATCGTGATGAAGCAAAACGGGAACAACTTGCCGGCCACCACCAATCCCGAGCCATCAATGAACTTGCTGATGGCAGGCATTTTTAGATTTGGCAAAACCAGAAACACACCTACTACCAGTGCGAAAATCGTTCCCAGCTTCATGAACGTGCTCAGGTAATCTCTTGGCGCCAGCAGGAGCCATACGGGCAGCACGCTCGCCGCCAGGCCATACACGATAATTGCCCACGCCAGCTTTGGGGCCGTCAAAGTGAAGACACCCGCCCACTCCGCATGCCCATGCACAAATTGCCCACCCCAAACTGCGAACAGCAACAGCACCACTCCAATCACTGACGCCTCCATCACTTTACCAACCCGCAGATAGCGCATGTATCCACCCATGAACATGGCAATCGGTATGGTCGCACTCACGGTGAACACACCCCACGGACTATCCGCCAACGCCTTCACGACCACCAAAGCCAGCACCGCCAGCAAAATGATCATGATTCCCAGAATTGCCGCCAAGGCCACATAGCCCGCGAACGAATTCAATTCCTCTTTCACCATTTGTCCCAGCGACTTCCCGTTGCGCCGCATCGATCCAAATAAAATCACAAAGTCCTGCACCGCTCCTCCCAGCACCACCCCGATCAATATCCATAACGTCCCCGGCAAATAACCAAACTGCGCCGCCAACACCGGCCCGACCAGTGGCCCCGGCCCGGAGATCGCCGCAAAATGATGCCCGAAGACGATCCATTTGTTCGTCTTCACGAAATCCTTGCCATCATCATGCACCTCGCACGGCGTTGCGCGACGGTCATTCAGCATGAGCACACGTGCCGCAATCCATTTGGAATAAAACCGGTAACCAATGGCGTAGGTGCAAATCGCTGCGATGAGAATGTAAATGGAACTGAGAGATTCGCCGCGATAGAACGCGAGCGTCGCATACGCCCATGCCCCGGCAATCGCGAGAACCAGCCAGAACAGAATGGCGGCCATTTTTTTCATGTTAAAACTGTGGACGTTACTTTTTTACCGCAAGACGGTTTGCAAGCCCAGCCAATTCCACCCTCGTAGCGGCGGTCTGTGACCGCCGCATTTCGACGTCACCGCAACCCCTTCTCAAACACCCGATAATGCGTCTCCTCCATGCCAAGTTTCTGATATGCGCGATGCGCCCGACCATTTTCCCTCTCCACATAAAGCCGAAGCGAACAAACCTCTCCTGACTCCTTCGCCAACTTCTCCACATGCTCAAACAACAGCTTGAACACTCCTTTCCCGTGAAATTCTTCCCGGACATAAACGCTTTGAATCCACCAAATATTGCCATTTCGCCAATCACTCCACTCGTAGGTAATCAATATCTGTCCCACCACTCCGGCTTCGGAAGTCTCCACTACAAAATAAAACCCTTTCGCCGGATCTTTCAACAATGCCTCCACTCCCTGCCGCACAGTATTTGGCTCAAGGAGTAAATCCTCAGTCTCCTGCGCCAGTCGAATATTAAAGTCGGCAATGATTGCCGCATCTTTTGGAGTTGCCTGCCGGATATTCATGCCTGCACTTTGGCAATTTGCGCACCAGCTTTAAAGGCTGAAATATATAGCACATCCGGAGAGCAGCCGTCCCGGCTGCAGCAATGTTAAACAACCAAAATTTTACACCCGCCCTTGCCTAAACTTGTCTCCTAACTTCCCAAGCGCCATAATAGTTGCATGGACGAGAATGAACCAATTGAACTGCCCATTGATGGAGTTCTGGATCTGCACACATTCCGACCGCAAGAAGTGAAAGACTTGATATTGGATTACCTCGCCGCCTGTCAGGAACAAGGCATCCTTCAAGTCCGCATCATCCACGGCAAAGGCATCGGGAACCTCCGCCGCACCGTCCATTCCATTTTAAGCAAACATCCCGAAGTCATTTCCTACACGCTGGATCACCCACAATTCAGCGGTTGGGGCGCAACCATCGTTATTTTAAGGAGCAAGGGTGAAGGCACAAGCCCGGCAAATGTGCAGGCACTCAAATGACCAGAGCCTCTGAATGCTGCCAAGGCTTTACCTCACGAACTTTGCCCGATACGACCAAACCCAGTCGGCAAGGTTTCTATCAGCAGGATCGTCTTTACTCAAATTGGTGCTGCCTCCGTCATCCTTTTCGTTCCAGCCAATGGAGTAGAGCAAAAACTTTCCATCGTCGGTGCAGCGATATTTCAACGATTGACCGCCAATGATGTCTTGCGGAAGTTTTTCCACAAATTGTGGCACGAGTGCCTCAAGCGCTTTGGGATATTGTCCGTGCTCCATATGATACCGCTCCAGCGCGCAAACCACGAGTGCCTCGTTTGCCATCGTTTGGTTTTGCGCAAGCGTTTGCGTTGCCCGGATGGTATTAAATTGCGCTGTGCGTGCCAAAAAAGTGTAAGGCGAGAAATGACTGTACATGACTTCGACTCTCTGGTTCTGCCTACTCAGCTCATGCGGGATGACGACCCGGTTTGTAAGGTCTAAACCTTCAACCAACTTCTGGTCCTGCAAGGCCTGACTGGCCATGTTTTGATAAATCCAGCCGCGCGGCGCAAAAGTGCAAAACAGAAAAACCGGATTTTTCAGCTTCCGCCATAAATTCGTGGTTTCGCGCTCGCCAAACAATTTTGCAAGCTCCGTAGGCGTGCTGATTTCAAATGTGCGGCAATGAGCCGCCCGACTCGACTTAAATGCCGCCAACACATTCGGAGGCAGGTTGACTTCCCCGAGCTGGTTTTGAATCGCGGCGAGTTCCGGCTCGCGCCAGGCTTGCAATTGCAATCCATCCGAGACGACACCTACGTAAAGCCCCCTGACCGCCACATTAATCATCGCCGCCACCAAAGTCATGGGTTTCCCCGTTGGCCGTGCTTCCAATAAATGGCATAATTCGTGAATTAGCGTCAATTCGTGCAAAGCCTGTTCCGGTTGCTTGAGCAACAAATGGCACTGCGCCCGCTGTCCGAGCATTTGCGCCACGAGTCGGATACCCACGAAATTCGGTATCGGCATCGCGAACGGCAATCCATAATCACCCTCCATGCGTGCGTAAGGACGTTTCAACGCCGCTCGCATCAACTCAAAGTCAGGCTCAAATTGTTCGCTCCAAGCCAGATAATCGGCGGCGACTGTGTAAGACTTGGGATTGATCCATACGTGGAATGAATTACTGCTGGTAGATTGTATCCTCATACCGCTAGGAGCAGGATAATTCACAAAAAATCCGGCAATCTCATTGGTGGCGGGCATTGTCTCCGCCCGCACAATAACGCGCACTGGTTTGATTGGATTTAATGGCTTGGCCAGCAGCGTAAAATCTTGAAATCCCAGCAGGCTCGTGCCTGCGATGGTGTTCGTATCAGGTTCAATAAAATCGTGGGCCAACTTGTTTATCCGCGCGCGGACGGCTGGATCGACATACACAGCGGCCTCATTCTTGCCCTTCACTGTGATGCGCGCGACATCGGTCCCCGACTCTGCCAGAGTGACGACTGAGTTCTTGTATTGCAACACCAGGTCGGCCTCTTCCGCCGCGACGGGCGCCTGCGGCGATACCACCGTCAACTCAACCGCGTTGTTCGTGGTGTGTTCCAGGACAAAGTCGGCCAGCGAATTAAGGTCCGCCGGTTTTGTGAATACATGCCCTCCCCTCCCCACAAACCATTCTGTCATTTTTGGCGCTTTGAAAAAATTTTGATCGTCCGGCACCGGTGGCGGAATGTAAGCCGACCAGTCGAGCACTTCGCCCTTCGCTTCCAGTTCCTGCTTGCACCGCTCCCAGGCCCGTTTGCCGCGCCAATTTTCCTCCGTGTAAAAAAGTGCCAGTAGCGTCATCAAGCCGGCCATTCCCAGCAATCCGCGCCGCAACGTGCATCGACTGGAAAGCCGGTGATAAAAGCCTTCGAGCAAAGTGGAAATGCCGAATCGTGAAAAGAGCAGTCGCCAGATTCTGGTGATGAAAAACATCACGACTGCCACGACAATCAGGTCCACCAGACAATAAATCATCATTGATCCTCGCGAATCAAAAGCCGTGCTTTGGAATCGTCCAATCAATACCACGCCTGCCATAAACACAACCAAAGCCACCACCATCAAGCATGCCCATTGAATCAGACGAACCACCAACGGTGACTTGCGAGTTTTGGGAATATTAAAGTTCATAAATCCATGACTGCCAGTTAACAGGTTCTCCAATCTGCCTGCTGTTCACTCCTCGGCTGAACGCCGCGACGTGGCCGCTCCATCGGCTCAATATTAGCGGGCGGAATCAATTCCACCAGTAATCGCCTTTGTTCTTTCATGGCCTCCATCATCGCCGCCGTGGGCGCTGCATGCGCCACCATTTCGGTCTTTGTGCCGCCAGCCAAACCAAAATTTGCCCCCAACATGACGAGCCACACCGCAGCCATCCCACCCCAGACATGGCGATAGGGCAGGATTAATTCACGCCACCATTCGTAAAAAGCATTTCCATGTTTATCCAAAAGGGCTGGCTTCCCTGATACCTGGATGGCTTTTGCCCAGCGATTCCGGGCCGCTTCGGTGGGTTCAATATGCGAAAATTCTTTTTCCCAGTTGGTGAGCGGTGCGACGACCATTCTCATTTCGTCGTAATACTTCCGGCATTCAGCGCACACAGCCAAATGGTTTTCGATCTCAGCCTCTTCCTGCTGAGGAAGCGTGCCACTCATCAGCATACAAATGCTCTGCTGATAAGGTTCACATCGATTAAAAAACCGGCTCATACTTATTTATCCCCTTTCATATCAGGAAGGTTCATTTTCATTTTGCGTAATTTTTCCAATGCATGATGCAGGCGAGACTTTACTGTTCCCACGGAACACCCCAACACTGCCGCCATGTCCGGTAGGGAAGCATCTTCAAAGAACCGCAATAAAATAATCTCGCGGTGTCTCGCCGGCAGCATTTCTATGCATTGCCTCAACTGAACACTCAGTTCACTTTGGGTTGCAGCTTCTGCGGGCGAAGGATCTGGTGATGAAACGTTCTCCTGTTGGCTCTGTAGTTCTTGGGCCTCAAACAGCGGCAATCGCGCCAAAGAAATTGGCCGGGAGCGGGCCCGTCGAAAATTCTTTTGGTAGCGATGGAGTAAGATGGCACACAGCCAGGTCGAGAGACGGCAGGTTTCATTGTAGCGCGACAGACTTTTCCAGGCCTCCACCAATGTTTCTGAAACCAAATCTTCGGCAACACTCATGTCGCCAGCCAGCGCGATGGCCTGACGCAGAAGCCCGGCTTGGAGAGGCTCAATCAAATGGCAAAATGCCGGCGCGTCTCCCGCACGTGCGCGAGCGAGCAAGGCCAGTACAGCCGATGGATCAATATTATCGTCCGTAACGACCATCTGTGTGTTAATCCCCACGTGGTTGGGAAAGGTTCAAAATATTTGGAATTAAGGTAAAAGGATTGGAAAAGCTTCTCAATCTCCCATTCCAGTCTGACGGCCAGTAAATAGAGCCGTATCGTATGCGTGGGATTGAAGGTTTTGATTCAATGACAGGCAGCAAACGGTTTCCCAATCTCCGTACTTTCACACCGAGTTTATATTAACCCGACCGGAAGGTGGGGTATTCACTCCATAGGCTCTGGGGTCCTATTTGAGTAGAAACCTCTCCACTCTTAACAACCAAATCACATTAATCATGAAAAGAACCTTATCCTTGCTGGCACTGCTTGGCAGTCTATCGGCAGCGCAAGCCGATATCATCCAATTCAATCTTTCTCCCGGAGGCCTGAGTCCGACGAACGAAGTTCCAGCCGTCACTAATAGTTCCGGTTCTGGAGATAAAATTTCCAGCGGCATCAGCTTTGATACCGCTTCGGCAATCCTTTCCTTCAATATTGGTTATGGCTCTGATCAGGGTTTTTCAGACCTTACCGGGCCAGCCACTTATGCGAACATCCAAAGCCCGGCCAGCTTCAACGAAAATGCCGGGGAACAGTTTAATATCACCCCTTTCCTGACGCCTGCCTCCGACCCAGCCAAGGGTGGAACTATTATCGGCTCCGTGGGCATGAACGCCGAACAATCTTCCAACCTCCTCGCTGGCTTGGATTATGTTAATATCCATACCGATGCCAATCCCGATGGCGAACTTCGTGGCCAACTCATTCCCGTCACCTCTAATGGCGGTAATACTCCACCCATCCTCACCTGCCCGGGCGATGCCACGCTGGAATGCACCGGCAAGCCGATCAATCTCACTGCCCACGTTTCAGATGCTCAGGGTGAGGCTTTGAAGGTTATTTGGTGCGTGAACGGAACGCGTGTCCAGACCAACAATGTCTCCGCAAAGTGCAGCGCCAAGGGCACCGATGTCGTATTGCCCGCTTGCCTCAAGCTCGGCACCAACCTGGTTTCCATCAAGGTATGCGATACCAGTAGCAATACGGTTTCCTGTTCCAGCACCATTATCCTTCAAGACACCACTCCCCCCACGATCACCGGTTGCTGGGTCACGCCGAAATGTATCTGGCCACCTAATCACAAATTGATCCCCGTTGAAATCAAAGTCTGCGCCGTGGATAGCTGCAAGAGCGCAGCTTGGAAAATCATTTCAGTTACCAGCAATGAACCTATCGGCAGTGGCTGTGATGATAAGGACAAGGACAAAGATAATGGAAAAGACAAGAATAAGGAAAAAGGTAACGATAAAGGTACTGGCAAAGGCGGCAATAATGGCAAAAATGGTCAGGAAGATGGCAAGAGTCAAAGTAATAGCAATGGCCATACTGCACCTGATTGGGTGATCACTAGTGACCATTGCGTCCAACTACGTGCCGAACGTTCCGGCAAAGGTTCCGGTCGCGTTTACACCATTACAGTGCAGGCCACCGACTGTTCGGGAAATATTTCCGCTCCAAAAATATTGACTGTAACCGTCCCTCACTCGCAGAATAAGAAGTGATCAATCAATCTCAGTCCTCGGAAACCTAAACGAAGGAAGGGGACCTGCAAAGGTCCCCTTTTTCTTTACTACCTGCTCAAGTTACTCAACCAAGCACGCGACACATATTTACTCCGTCACCAATGGATAGTAACACCGATTCTACTCTCGGATCGCGTGCCAGCTTGCGGTTCAATTTGTCGATGGCGCTTCCATTGGGATGCTTGGGAGATTTTTTTTGGCCCAATTTTCCGCCCCACAACATATTATCAAATAGGATCACACCATTCTTCCGCATGTGGGGCAGCACCAGCTCGTAATACGTATCGTAGCCCGGCTTGTCGGCATCGATGAAGGCAAATTCAAACATCAGGCTGGAATGTAATTGTTTGAACGCATCGGCGGCAGGCCCAAGATATAAATCTATTTTTCCGTCCACCCCTGCCAGCGACCAATATTTCCGCGCCACGTTCGTCCATTCCTCGCTCACATCAAGGCATATCAGCCTGCCGTGATTCGTCAATCCGCGTGCGATGCAAATGGAACTGTAACCGGTAAACGTGCCGATCTCGATGGCTCGCCGTGTCCCCAGCGACCCCACCAGCGCCGTCATGAATGTTCCCTGATCCCGTCCTATCTGCATCTGGACGACATCTGGAAATTTCTTCTCGGTTTCTTTTCGTAGCGCTTCCAGCACATGGTCGCCTTTATGACTGCGACACTCATTCACATAACGACACAGCCGCTCATTCAACGGCACGTATTTCAAACCGTCATTGCTCTTATGATTGAACTGCGGTTTGTAGGGCTTCGGAGATTTACGTGGCATAAAAAATTATCCTTATTTGGAATTCTTTTTGATTTCCTGATATCGAAAACAATCAATCGTATGGTCATTCACCATTCCCGTTGCCTGCATCAGTGCGTAGCAAATGGTGGAACCGACAAATTTAAATCCGCGCTTCAACAAATCCTTGCTCATGGCGTCGGATTCAGCGGTGCGTGCCGGGATTTCCTTCAAGGAACGCCGGGCATTGACCAGTGGCTTGCCACCCACGAATTGCCAGATATAGGCATCGAAGCTACCGAATTCTTTCTGCACCGCAAGGAACGCCTTGGCGTTTTGAATGGCTGAAGTGACTTTGAGCCGATTGCGAATAATCCCCGGATCAGCCAGGAGTTGGCTTACCTTTTTATCCCCGTATTTCGCAATCAGCTTCGCATCGAAATGATTAAACACTTCCCGATAACGCTCACGCTTTTGGAGGACGGTATTCCAACTCAACCCGGCTTGCGCTCCTTCCAGAATGACGAATTCGAACAGCATGCGATCATCATGCAGCGGCACGCCCCATTCCTCATCATGGTAGCGGATCGAAAGTTCGTTGGTTGCCCAGCCACAGCGCATTTTCATAAAGCTCAGGCGATTGCAGCACGAATGAATGGAATTGAGAACTTAAAAATTCTGTAGCGGCGGTCTATGACCGCCAGATTCGCACACTAAACATGCAACCTTAAAATAGGAATTGCCAGTTTCCCTCTCTTTGTCCCAATGTCACCTTTATGCGTTACTTGAAATTGCTTTTAAGTTGCTTCCTGGTTGCCACTGCTGTTCGGGCCGAAACAAACACCAATAGTCCCATCACCAGGCAGACTATTATTGAGGCAGAAAATCTCCTCGGCCTGCACTTCTCCGATGCCAAGAACGACCTGATGCTTTCCGGTCTCAAGGATCAACTCGACACTTTTCAAGTGCTCCGCAAATTCCCACTCTCCAACGCCATTCCTTCAGCCATGTTGTTTAATCCCATTCCCGTGGGAATGAAGTTCGAAACCACTCGCAAAAAAATCAAATTGAGTTCACCAGTCAAAATTAAACTGCCGGCCAACATGGATGATCTTGCCTACTATTCCATTGGTGAACTGGGCGACTTGATCAAGTCCCGCCAGATTACTTCGGAAAAGCTCACCTGCTTCTACATTGAGCGCATGAAAAAGTATGGCTGCAAACTCGAATGCATCATTACGCTTACGGAGGACCTCGCCATCCACCAAGCCCGCCGCGCAGACCGTGAAATTGCCGCTGGAAAATATCGTGGACCACTTCACGGCATTCCTTATGCCGTAAAAGATTTGCTGACTATCCGGGGAATCCGCACCACCTGGGGTTCCGCGCCATTCAAAGATCAATTGATTGATGAAGATGCTACGGTCGTTAAACGCCTTGAAGCCGCCGGTGCGGTGCTCACTGCCAAGCTGACCATGGGCGAGCTCGCTTGGGGCGAAGTCTGGTATGGCGGCATGACGCGCAACCCGTGGAATCTCAAGCAAGGTTCCAGCGGTTCCTCTGCTGGACCGGCTGCGGCCACAGCCGCCGGACTCGTGCCCTTCGCCATCGGTTCGGAAACCCACGGCTCGATTGTCTCTCCGTGCGACCGTTGCGGCATCACTGGTCTTCGCCCTTCCTATGGTCGTATCAGCCGAAATGGAGCCATGGCCTTGACCTGGTCAATGGATAAACTTGGCCCCATCTGCCGCACGGTGGAAGACTGCGCCATTGTGTTCAATACCATCCAAGGTCCCGACGGCGTTGACCAAACTCTTTACGACCTGCCTTTCAATTATGATTCCAAACTCAAATGGCAAAAGCTCCGGATCGGTTATTTGAAAACTGATTTCGACACGGAAAAAGGTGAGCGCAAAGATAAAGATGCCGCCGTGCTGGAAAAAATGCGTTCGCTCGGTGCGAAACTTGTGCCGATCGAATTACCCAAGCTGCCCATCCATGACATCTCGTTCGTCATTTCCGTGGAAGGCGCGGCTGCGTTTGATGACCTGACAGTCAGTGGTCGCGATGATTTGATGAAACGTCAGGGTTTGCACACCTGGCCGAACGCGTTCCGCGAAGCCCGCTTTATTCCGGCGGTGGAATACATCCAAGCTACCCGTATTCGCTACCTACTCATTCAAGAAACCGCCAAGCAGCTTGAAAATGTGGATGTCTTCCTTGCTCCCTCGCTCTCCGGTGATAGTGAGTTGCTGACCAATCTTACCGGCCATCCGTGCGTGGTGGTGCCAAACGGATTTTCCAAAGCCGGCACTCCCACAAGCATTTGCTTTATTGGAAATCTGTTCAAGGAAGCTGAAATTCTGGCCGTGGCAAAGGCCTATCAGGATTCAACCGATTTTCACCGGAAGCATCCCAACCTGGATAATTGATAGTAAGTCCTATTTAAACAACCGTGGCAGGAATGTCGTTAGCGGCGGAAAATAGGTAATCAATAACACGCCCAATAATAACACGAGCAGCATCGGAAAAGTAGCGCGCGTGACTTCGGACATCGGCTTGTTGAAGCGATATGAGGAAAGCAACAGGTTCATGCCGACTGGCGGCGCTAAAAAACCGAGCTCCATGTTGGCGAGGAAAATAATTCCCAGGTGAACGGGATCGATACCAAACGCCACCCCCAGCGGCACCAGCAACGGCACGACCACAATAATAGCCGCGTAAATTTCAATCAATCCACCGACAATCAACAACACGATATTGAGGCCAAGCAGGAACAGAAATTTGGACTTCACCGTAACGGTGGCCCATTCCACCATTTTATCCGGAATCTGCGCGTCCACGAGGTAATGCGTGAAACCCAACGCCACGCCTAAAATCAATAACACGCCGCCTACCAGCAATCCGCATTCCGTGATGACTCGTGGCAAATCACGAATCGGATGCAGATCGCGATGAATTACCGTTGCAACCAGAAGCGCGTAAGCAGCGGTGATCGCAGCCGCTTCAACTGTGGTCGGCACGCAAAAGAGAGAACCGATTGCGACCACGGGAATCAACATTTCCCACTTGGCAGCCCAAATGGCGGCCCGGGCTTCCGACCATTGAAAAATCGTGCGGTCAGCTTTCTCCTTGGGCCCTTTGCGAATCCCCCACCAAGCCGTCAATATGACCAGCAGAATTCCGGGCCCGAGCCCTCCAAGAAACATTTGCTTGATGCTCAGGTCGGCGTGCGCGCTGTGGTTGGCAACGATGGCATACAGAATCAGCGGCAGGCACGGCGGAAACAACATGCCCAACGAGCCGGCTCCGGTGAGCAATCCAAGTGCGTTGCGCTCGGAATAACGTGCCGCGAGCAACACCGGCATGAGCACTCCACCCAGCGCGAGGATTGTGACGCCCGAAGCACCAGTGAACGAAGTAAAGAACGCGCAAACCAAAGCAGTGACGATTGCCGGGCCGCCACGAAATTGTCCGACCAACGCCTGAAATACCCGCACCAATCGTTTGGACGCGCCGCTCTCCGCCAGAAAATATCCTGCCAGTGTAAAGATCGGGATGCTGGGTAGCATATCATTTGTCGTAAGGCTGTAGTGCTTGAGCGGAACCGCCTGGATCGGCAGATCGTGCCCCCAAAATAAAATTAATGCTGCGCCGCCCAAAGCCGTGAATACTGGCGCACCCAGCAAAGTCGCCAGGCCCAACATCACGAGCGCAGGAATCATGAATTGCTCTGGTGTGATGGGAGACCATTTCGCCATCGCTGCAAGTCCAGCCGCCAGTGCGAGCGTCAGCAACCGGCCACTCCATTTTGGCGAAGCATGCCAGATCAGTCGCAATCCAATCAGACCAAAACCAATCGGCAGGACGAGTTGCACCACCCACACTGGAATTCCATAAACAAGAATTTTTCCCAGCGGCCTGAGGGCGGCCACATATTCATAACTCGCCAGGCAAAGAAACAAGCTGATGGCGGCAGCAACACCGCTGCTGAAAATTTGAGCCGCCGTTTTCAGCTTACCTTTAAGTAACGTCTGGATTGGCGAAAGTGCCAGCAACCGTTGGTCGCGCGCCGCAATGGCTCCGCCAAACATTCCGACGATCAAAGTCAAATGTTGGACAATCGCGCTGGAGCCGGAAATGCCGGTCTTGAAAACCAGGCGCAGGATGATTTCCGTCACTGGCAGCAGCAGCATGGCCGCCAGGGGAATCACCAGCAGGGAATTTTCACCCTCACGAATCAATCGCCAACCGCGCGAGAGCTTCACGGGTGCGACGGGAGCCACGAGGTCAGGCCCGGGGAGAGTGCCGCTACTCATTTTGGCTTGGCTCCACCAGTAGCGCGAAATTCTTTCACTAAACGTTGCGCTTCATCAAAGATATCCTCTGGCACAATCTTCCCGCGAATATGAGTCTGCAATGGATCAATCACCGTCCGCCATTCCGTATCCACTGCCGGAGTGACCTTCTGAACCTTCAACCCGCGCTTGACCATCGCCGCCACGGCAGCATCGCTTTCAGCCCGGCCAGCCGCCTTGACCTGCAAACCGGTTTCTGCGGCGATTTTGAGCATGGCTTCGCGAGTATCGGCCGGAACCCGATCCCAGGCCTTTTTCTGCACCACGGCTGCTCCCACCAACGGGGCCCAGTTCAATTCCAGCATGTATGTCGCCTGTCCATCCAATTGCGCCGCCAACGCGAAAATAGGAACGGTTGGCACTGCGCTAATAGTACCCGACAATAAACCCTGAGGAATTGCGACGGATTCCAGCGCCACCGGACTAAACCCGCTCATCTTCCACAAGTCATATTCATGAGTGTGACCCGCTCCGGAAAAAACCTTCAACTTGCGCAGATCGTCCGGATGTTCCACGGGTGACTTGGAAAAAAATCGCACCCAACCGGAATCGCACCAAAACAGAACTACATAACCTTTGGCAGCCAGACGCGCTTCCAGTTTCGAGCGCAACTTCTCGCTGACATAATCCACTTCCTCCAGATTGTGGAAGAACATCGGCATGACTTCCATTCCCAGGGCAGCTCGATCAATCTCCGAAAGTCCGCCAGCCGTCAGCAACCCTGCGTCAAGATTACCGGTCTGCATCAAGCCCACCATATCTGGCTCACCACCCTGCGTGCCGCCCGGAAAGATTGTCAATTGCACCATCCCATTCGAAACCTTGCGCCACTTCTCACCCATTGCTTGCAGACTTTTGTGATAGGACGTGCCTGCGGGAGCGAGCGTGCCCAGCTTAAGCTTCACAGGTTTGTCCGCAGCCTGAAGACCGGTAACAACCAGACTAAGTGAGACAGCCAATACGCTGCTTAACCAAAATCGACGATTCATAATCTGCATATACTACTTGGATTCTTTGTTCTCGGTGGGATTTTTTTGTAAAAAAAGATCATCGGTGCGCGTTAGCAGCCATTTCGCCCGGCGTTGCGCGACCAGATTTGCCAGACGCCATTCCGGTTTTGCATCCGGATTGATGGCCAATGCCCGATTGAGCAGTGACTCAAATTCCTTCACATTCTGCTTTGGCACGCATACTGCCTCGGCCAATGACACCAGTGGCCCGGCTTGCTGTCCGCCGGTCAGGGCCATCACCCGGTCAAAGTGTTTTCTCGACCGCAACTCAGGATCACCGTTTCCACCCGCACGGCCCATTTCATAAGTGATAAAAAACGAATGAATCGAACCATCACCAAAGCTCTCATCCAATGCCAGCGCACGATCCATCATCGCTTCAACCATCGGCAGTTCACCAATCAAATCAGGATTATCTTTTGAGAGTGAAATGGCTCCCGCCCAGGACGCCGCTGTCCAATAGAGGAGTGGCACATCCTTCACGGTTGCACCACGCACGGCTTGTTTAGGATCTGACCGCAACGCTTTTTCAAAGCCCTTGTGTTTCACTTCCAGGCCACGCAAACCATAATTACGCGCACGCAGATATAAGCGCCGGGACCGCGCTCTCATTTCCTCGGCGGCAGCAAAGTCTTTTCCTTCCATTTCATCCGCGTCCTGCTGCACGAACGCATAGGAATATTGTGTAAAACCACTGGCCGTAGCGAAGAGCAACCCTTCATGTCGGGGACTTTCGGCAAGGAGACTCTCCATCAACTTCAAACTGAAAGGCACCGCCGCCTTGACCAGTTCGGGATCATCATCAGAGGCAAAGGTCGTTCCACCGCCAGCCAGCGCATTGCCAACCTGATTAACAGCCAGACGCTTAAAGGAGCAGCCCGTGCCCATCACGGTCAATCCCAGCATCACCAGCAAAACAATCTTACTCATAGTATTCCCGGACGCTTGTCCGATTCTCGCGATGGAGTTTAGAGTAGTTAAGGACAAAGTGCCAATGGCTAAAAGTGCTACCGATGATGTTTTCCGACTCGACACGCCAGAGAAAATAACCATGCGAACCTTTGGAAGCTTAAACCGTGGCCCAACTCTTAAAGACCAAATTCCATTTGAGCTCCAGCCGGTCGTCGAAATGCCGCCGTGGAAAGCCCCGTGTGGTTATCTTGAATGCCCGCCTTCCGACAGGCCACATTGAAGAGAGCTTCAATCTGATCGGCAAAGATCCCCTCCCCGCGCATGCGTGAACCAAAATCCGCGTTATTCAACTTGCCATCGCGCAACGCTCGAATCCGGTTCAATACCTTTTCTTTGCGATCGGGAAAATGCTGTGCCAGCCATTGCTCGAACAAAGGCGCAACGGAATAAGGCAACCGCAACGTCACATAACCGGCAAATTTCGCCCCCGCTTTTACCGCCGCAGAAACAATGGCAGGAATTTCGTGATCAGTCAGCCCGGGAACAACTGGCGAAACCAGCACACCAGTCGGTATGCCAGCTTTGGTCAGTTCGGCGATGGCTGACAATCGGCTTGCGGGCGGCGAAGTGCGCGGCTCCATTACTTTTCGCAAGTCTGTATCGAGCGTGGTCACCGAGAGGAATACCGCTGCCGCACGATGCCGTGCCAACTCACTCAACAAATCAATGTCACGTGTCACCAAATGATTTTTGGTCACAATCGCCACCGGATTGCGGAACTCGGCCAGCACCTCCAGACATTGCCGAGTCAGTTTCAATTTACGTTCAACGGGTTGATAACAATCCGTCACCCCGCTCATGGCAATCACCTCGGGCTGCCATTTGGGCGAAGAAAGTTCTGCCCGCAGCAGCTTGGCCGCCTCCATTTTCACCATGATTTTCGTTTCAAAATCGAGCCCGGACGAAAATCCCAAATATTCATGGGTCGGGCGCGCATAACAATAGATGCAACCATGCTCACAACCGCGATACGCGTTTATACTATATTCAAAGCCGACATCTGGACTATCGTTTCGGTTAATGATCTTGCTGGTGTGGTCCCGCAGAAATTGGGTGGTCGGCAACGCATCCTCTTCCGGGTTCCAGTCCATATCGCGCTCCAAATGGATATTCTCAAACCGGTTGGTGGGATTACCGGTTGCGCCGCGGCTGGGGATTGGGTTGGTACTGCTTTCCACCTCAACATGATACTATAATATTCAAAAAAGGGAATCCCACCAGAGCAGGAAAATACAGGAAATACCCCATGGCTTGACAGGGCTGAAAGCATATTGTGGTGATACAAGGAGCAAAGAAAGGTATGCAAATAAATCGACGACGTTTCATTCCCACCATCTGCCTTGGCGCCGTAATTGCGCTGATGACTTTGACGGGATGCCACACCGGAGGGGATCGCACAGTTGGCCGCCGCATAGATGACGCCACCCTTACACACCGCGTAAAACATGCGCTTAATAGGGAACCCATTTACAAGTTCCCGGATGTAAAGGTCGAAACTTTAGACGGCGTGGTTCAACTGAGTGGGTTTGTGGATACGCCCGAGCAGAAAGCCCGTGCAGCGGAAGTCGCGCAAAGGGTGGAAGGTGTGCGCCAGGTCATAAACAACATTACGCTCAAGCCGAGAGGAGCCGCAGCACCGACGGGCAGTCCAACAGGGCGGAACTATAATCAGCGGAAGTTCGCTTCCGGCCAACTCCGGCAACCTTCAACCTGAATTAAGTGCCGGCCTGCCAGAGCGGCATTATTGCGGTCGTTTACGCCGGGTTCAACACCCGGCTGATTGCAGCCCGGAATTCAGAAAGCGTAAAGGGCTTTGACAGGCATATCTTGTTGCGAGCCTTCAAGAACTCCTGCGTTTTCTCGTTCACGACATCGCCGGTAATAAAGATCATCCGGCGGGACAGCTCTGGATTGGACGTGTTTATCCGTTCATAAACTTGCTCCCCGTTCAGGCCCGGCATTTTCCAATCACATAATGTAAGATCGTAATGATTTTGGCCCATGCGACGCAGGGCGGTTTCACCATCGCGCGCCACATCCACCTGATAACCATTGAGAGTCAGCGCTTCACGGATCATTTGCAGGATTGTATCCTCGTCATCCACGACGAGCACGCGCTTGCCAAGGCCTTCCTTCGTCGACTGCGGCTGCGCTGGAACCGCGACTTTTTCCACTTTGGCCACGGCTTCCTGCGTTACCGGCAGGTCAACTATGAACTTCGCGCCTTCACCCAGTTTGCTTTCCGGCGTGATGGTGCCGCCGTGTTCTGTTATGATTCCATAACAGAGACTTAAGCCGAGTCCCGTTCCTTTTCCCACTTCTTTCGTGGTGAAGAACGGCACAAACAGTTTCTTCAAATTCTCGGGTGAAATACCCGGACCATTGTCTTCTATGATAATTCGGACGCGTTCTTTCGATGCCGCCTGGGTGCTGATTCGGATACGCCCATCGCGACGTCCCTCCATCGCTTGCCGTGCATTATTAATCAGGTTCAGAAAAACCTGCTGCATCTGGTGCGGATCAACCATGGTGGCGGGCAGATTCGGCTCTAATTCAGGCACCACTTCGATATTACTTGTGCGCAATTGGTATTGCACGATTTCGATGGCCGACTCGACCACTTCATTCACGCTCACCACTTTGCGCTCTGGCAAATGTTTACGCGCGAAGCTCAACAAACTCTGCACGATCTTCTGGCAACGCTTGGCGCTCTTAAAAATTAGGTCCAGGAAGCGCCGATGCTGTTCAGGCAAATCAGATTGTTGCAATATTTCCGCAAAGCCCATCACCGAAGTCAGTGGATTATTCAACTCATGCGCCACACCCGCAACGAACTCACCGATGCCCGACAATTTCTCACTCTGAATCAACTGATTCTGGGTGGATTTGAGTGTGTCCACGGTTTTTTCCAGTTGTTCCCGCGAGGTCTTGACCCGCTCAATCATTTGATTGAACACCGCCGCCAGTTCGCCGCATTCATCCTTGGAATTAACTTCAACAAATTTGGAAAAGTCTCCATGACCGACCGCTTCGGCGCTGGCGCGTAATTGGCGCAGAGGCTGGGTCACTGTCCGGATGATCAGCCAGACAATTCCCGCGCTCAGCACTATTCCAAAAAAGCTTACCGCCAGCAGCATCCGTTGTGTTACCTGCAATTCGCCCAATGAATGTTCATAAGAAGAGAGTAATAAATAACCGAGCTTACCGTGTTGACTGGCGGCTCCGAATTGCCCCGCCTTGCACAGGAAGTGTTCCCGACCCAGGATAATCTCTTTGTCCTTGCTCGACTGTATTCTCTCCTTTGCAGTTAAATTGATGAATTTTGCGGTAAGTTCGGGGTATAATTCAGCCTTTTTAAAACTGGAGGCATTCGCCACCACCTGGTTGTCCACCAATAGCAGAATATCATTACTGGTAAGGTCTTTGATCTCCCGCGCAAGCGTTTCCCCAATCTCAACCCCAAAGGTAGCTGCACAAATTGAACCCCCATTACCCCGAACAGGAAGGGAAATCACCTCAAACAATCGGCTATCAACTCGAATGGTATCCACCCCAATATGACCATCAAGCGCCTGGCGGATTATTGGCAAACTGGACGCTTCAAACTCCGCCAGTTCCAGTTTGGAATCGAGATTTGCGCTGGCCAAATGACCGCCGGATTCTGATGTAAGCACGGCAATTTTTGCATCTCCATCATCCTGGATAAGTTCTTTCAGAAAACCATCCACTGTTTTCAAAGCGCCCGTCGAGCCCGGATCAATCTGGGATGCTGCCCGAAATCGTGGTTCATTAATCACCGTGCGGTATCTGGAAACCAAATTGGTGGCATGAACAATTTGAAGATTTTTGAAGACTTTATTTGCCGTCTCCAATTTTTGCGATACCGCGTCGGTTTCAATCTGCGTCGTGATGCGGCGGCCGACCAACCACATGGTGATGGCGATCAGCAATATCATGACCGTGATGACCGGTATCAGTATTTTAGCCTGAAAACTTATTCGCGCCCTAAGTGAAGGTATGCTCATGACTGCTAATATTTTGGCAGATTGGTGATCCCCAAGGTGAAATCCACTTTCACCTCCCCGTTTTCCGGCACGGTGATCTCCTTGATCTGGCTTGGTAACCGCTCATGCCAGGCTTTCAGTTTGTATGTGCCTGGTGGAACATTGGAAATTGAATAAAGGTTCTTGTCGTTGGTGGTCGCATAGTATGGGTTCTCCAACACCATTACCACGCAGCCCATGGTGGAATGAATGGAACAAAATACGTCCACGCGACCCTTTACGTCGAAAATGATGCTCTTGCTCTCCCCGCTCTTATATAAGCCAAGGTCGAACGGCTTGGCTTCCGAGTAGGAGAAAACATTGTGATAAATTTCGTCATTATTCGGCCATTCCACGGTTGTCCCCACCACGATCGGCAGAATGTGCGGTGAAAACATGGCTCCCTTTTGTTTGACCTCTTTATTGATCGAATCCTTTTTCTTCGTTATCACCTGCACCGGTTTGTCAGGAACAACAAGCTTGTTCGTGCCCACCGGCCCTTCGATATAAACCACAAAGTCACGCATCTCGTCATAATTGACCTTCTCCGCAAATTTCAACGCGCGACTATCATATTTGCCACAGTTGGCATCCTGGTCGGCACCGGCTTTTCCCTCGGCGCGCACCTTGCCAGAAATAGTTCCCGCGACAACGGGCAGAGCCATCATCGTCAGGCTGAAAAGGATTGTTAAATATCGTCTCATGTCAGAACTTGAATGCTGCCTCCATGGCAAATAGGTTTTCGTGAGTCCTTTTGCTTCCGTCCAACTCTCTACCCTGGTTGAAGCTGTATTCTGCCTTCGCAACCAAATTAGGGCTGAAGCGATAACCGACACCGAGACTTAGCCGCCAATAATCCTTCGATAATTCACCGAAATAACCCATGTCCGCGTTTCCGACGATGGGAAATCCTCCCGGTGCCAGGATTTGGCTGAACCGACCGGCTGCATAAAGTTTTCGAGTGATGTCCTTCACTCCCTCGACGTAGTAATAATAAACATCGCGGTGATTGCGTCCCATCGGATCATTGTCTTCGTAATTGATGTATCCTCCCGCAGCTTTGAACCGGGCCCATGGGAAACGCAGTTGCACATCTCCTTCGACAAGATTGGCGCGGAAAATCGCCGTCTTCGGTGACCCGATGGAACGAATCCAGCCGTTGCCAAACCACAATTCGGAAATGCCGTCATTCACCGCATCCATATCGCCCGTCCGCATTCCACTCACGCTCAGATGCAGCCATTTATTCGGATCATAACCGATACGCCCGACAATGGCTTTGTCCGCGTTAAAGTCCCGGGATGTTGCCACGCCGCCATTTTGCACGGCGAGAACGTATTGGAACTTGCCCAAACTGCCGTAAACCTCAACGCCCTCATCCACACCCCACAAATCACCCACTGAATGGGAGATAAGCGCGTTATCAATGGCAAAACGATTAAGATATTCCTCACCAAAAGGGATATAGAAACGGCCGAGCCGAAGGTTGAGCTGACGATCACGTCCCCATAATTGGGAGACATTTTCAAAATCCAGATACAACTCACCAACCCGGAGGTTCAAGTCCATGCTTTCACGTGCCGCGAGGTTCAATTCCGAAAAAAAGTAAACATCCTTCCAGATGGGCGCTTCCACGAATATTTTCGCTTCATCAATGCGAAATTCCGCATTGGGCGTCTGCCCTTTGCTTTCCGAGTGGAAGAATGCCACGCCACCTTCGCCTGAAATATTCACTTTACCGAAGTGCAGCGGTCCGCCTGCCTGCGATGGCTTTTCGTTTCCCTCTTTCAAGTCGATCAATTCATGATCACGTTTCGCGTTTACGTCCTGGATTTCGGAAACTTTGTGCGTGAGAGAATCAATCAACTCCTGCTGTTTGCGCAACTGGTCCTTGAAGGCCTGGTTTTCCTGTTGGAGTTGCAGGAACTGTTCTTTGGTAATGCCATCCGCCGCGCCAACGTCCTGGCTGGCAACGAGGAAAAAAGCGGCTACGCAACCCCAGAGAGCAGTTAGTATTGTCAATTTTCCTATCATGCCTTTGATCTTAAGCAACTAGCGTGCCTGACTGCATGTCTTCGGAAGGTGATTTTGACTACGTCAATGAGAATCTGAGATTTGGAATTTTATGGGGAATTATGTCCCGCATTGGTTCAAACTCGTAACGAGCTTCGACATAATTTGCCTACACCGGCAGTTTGATAATCCATTTGCCTATTATTGAGACAGCTGTTTTGAGATTCGGAATTTCCAAATTTGTAAATCACTGCCAACATTTTTGCATGTCGTTTTCAAAATTGTACTTTTTAATTGGAACTATTGGTTGGTTCTTAGTTGCCCAAATCGACGCCGCGAATCTGAATGCAACCGAAGAAGCTTCTTTGAAAGACACCAAGCAGGGAGGAGTTGTTGTGCTGGACGAATTATAGTCCAACCAAACAAAGCTGCCTCTCGTCTCAACTAAGATTTCACCCGCGGGCGAACCGCAATTCCTGTTCTCCGACCGGCTTGAGTATTTCCACGGCGGTAATGGAATTGCGTTGCAGGAGAAAGTTAAGCCGGGAGTGATTCGCCTTTATCTTTATCACGTCCCTGAGCCTACCAACACCGCCAAAACCATTTCAGCGGTTATTGAAAACCTGGGCAGAAAGCCTTACGCCATCCTGCTTGCTTTGAGCGAATGAACGGAATATTTTTTATACGAAATTCTCTATTAAACTATGAAATATCTGGTCATTTGCCTCATCCCATTATTAGGACTCGCCCTTACCGCATTCGCTGCTGAGACGGTGTCGAAAAAGGAAAAACTGCGCCATGTGGTCGCTTTTAAATTCAAGGACAGTGCCACCAAGGAACAAATCAAACAGGTGGAAGAAGCGTTCCGCGCCTTAAAATCAAAGATTCCCCAGGTTGTCTCCATCGAATGGGGCACCAATGTCAGCCCCGAAAAGCTCGATAAAGGTTTTACGCACGGCTTTATTGTGACGTTCAATAATGAAAAGGATCGCGATGCCTATCTGATCCATCCGGAGCACAAAAAGTTTGTTGATCTTGCGCTGCCCTTGATTGGTGACGCCTTTGTCATTGATTTTGTGGGAAAGAATTAGACGATTGAAGAGTCACCAGCCTCGTGCACTACCTCAATACGGTGGCCTTTGCTTTTATTTAACTGAATAACCCTCATTTTACAGGGCAACTCATACTGTAATTGTAGTAGCTAAGTCGCCGAAAAAAGCTACTATTGCGGGAATTGGCTTCTTCAAAGAAAATCGGCACCTGTGTGCTGTTTAGGCATTTATTTAAGCGTGAATTTCCTTGGATTAGAGTTATTCAACTGTGAGGGTGTTTCCTAAATTTAAAGTTGGTTGGGCAATTCTGTTCTGGGGTTTGATCATACTACAAACCGAACCAGTCGCCGCCAATCCGCCGCAACTTTATGCAGCCATCCAAAAGTCGCCGCCAAAAATAACCCTCAATTGGCCCAACCCCGGCGGAATAACCGGTTATACCGTTTATCGCACCACAACCATAGGCGGCAACCCCGATGGCACCGGCAACTGGGGCTCGCCCATTGCCAACCTGGCGGGCAACACGACTTCTTTCATTGATACGAATGTACTATTGAATACCAGTTACGAGTATCGAGTTATTGCTGCTGGTGTGACCAATGGGGATGGTTACATCAATGCAGGCATTGAACTCCCTTTGATTGAAAATCGCGGGAAGCTCCTTCTGTTGGTGGACGACTCATTTATCAATGATCTCACTTACGAATTAAATCAGTTGCAAAGGGATCTTGTGGGCGATGGCTGGACTGTACTCCGTCATGATGTTTCACGTAATGACAAACCGGCCAACATCAAAGGACTCATAAAGTCCGATTACCTCGCAGATCCAACCAATGTCACCGCGGTTTTTCTTCTTGGGCACATCCCCATCGCCTACTCCGGGTGGATCGATCCCGATGATCACGGTCCCCGCCCCGGACCGACGGATACCTTCTATGGCGATATGGCTGCCAATTGGACTGACAATGTTAACTACGGAGACAACTCGCCCACCAATCATCCCTGGTGGATCAATCTGGCTGGCGATGGCAAGTTTGACCCGAGCACAATTCCTGGCCGGATGGATCTCCAGGTAGGACGGGTGGATTTCTTTAACATGACTGCCTTCCAACCATTCGGTTTGCACGAGGTCGATTTGCTGCGGCGCTATTTGAAAAAGGACCACGACTTCCGGAATGCCGTCTTCACCGTGGTAAATCGCGGAGCCGACATGAATTCCGGCCAGGGCGATTACTGCCAGAAACAATTTTTTGGGTTAGGCAACACCACTGCTGTTTCCGACTACTTCGGCACGTTTACCAATAACAGCTATCTCTGGCTGACCAAGGGCGGCGGCGGTGGGAATTATGATTCCAGTGCTGATATTGGTGACACTGCTGACTTCGCAGCACTGCCACCGGTTAAGGTTGTATTCAATAGCTGGTTCGCCAGCGAATATTGGGAATGGGATGTGGAAAACGCCTTTCTACGCGCGCCACTTGCGGCAGCGGGCTACAATTTGGTGAACGTATGGTCAGAGAATCCCTGCTATGTCCTGCATCACATGGCACTTGGCAAAAACATCGGCTACAGCGCCCAAGTTTCCCAAAACAATACCTCTTTCTATGCCCATCATGGTTACCTCAATTTCAACCTGTACCGTCGCGGGGTGCATATGTCCCTGATGGGCGACCCGACTTTGCGCATGCATATAATTTCTCCCGCCAGCAACCTACTGTCCAGCCGATCCGGCGGGCAGACCGTTCTAAATTGGAACGCTTCGCCTCAGGCGGGCTTGCTGGGCTACCATGTTTATCGGGGCAATTCTGCACTGGGACCGTTCGCCCGTCTTAACAGCTCTTACGTAACCAACGCCATTTATACCGATACCAATCCTCCAGCCGGTTCAAATATATATATGGTTCGAGCCGTCAAAGTGGAAACCTCTTCCGGCAGCGGCACGTATATTAACGCCAGCCAGGGCATCTTCGATGAGCAAGCCCCCAAAATATTGCTCGCTGATGGCATTACCGCCAACAAGGTAAAGGTGGTATTCGATAAGACCCTTGATTCAGCCTCGGCTCAAAATGCCAATAATTATTCTCTGAATAACGGCGTAACCATCAGCGCCACAGTGCAGACAGATGGCCATACCGTAATCCTTGCCACATCCACGCAGGTAGATGGATTCGTTTACACGCTGACGATCAATAACGTGGCCGATCAATCGAATCCGCATAACGTGATCGCCACCAACACCCAGACGAGTTATCTCTACTCCCAAATTGCGGAATATTCTTTGGATACCAACACCGTTGCTTTATGGCATTTGAATGGCAATGGCACCGACGCCAGTAGCAATGGAAGCACTTTGACCTACGGCGGTGCGGTGACCTTCGCGGAGTTCAGCCCCTTGGGTTCAAGTCGTCTGGCGTTGCATACCACCAACACCGACGCTGGTGGAACCATTGCCGCTAAAGCAAACGTTGCCGACTCTCTGGTGATGCCCTCCGCAAGACCCTTTACTTTTGAAGCCCGGGTTTATATCGATGCCTGGACGGCCTATGGTCTGACCGGACAGGGAAATATCCTCACTCTGGTACAGGAGTATGATGCCAACTTTTACATGATTCAGCAAGGCATGTGGGATCTTCCTGCTTATGGTAAAACCACTATAAATGGGAACACCTTCTTAACTCCTACCCAGTTTCAAGCCGTCGCACCAACTGGCAAATGGTTGCACATGGCGCTTGTTTTCGATGGCACCAATAAAAATTATTCATATATCGATGGCCGATTGGTTGCCGGACCGCTGGTCAGTGCGCCGAATTTTGGCCGGACCGGTGCCTGGGCGATTACCATGGGAAATTTCGACGGTTACATCGACGAAGTGCGTTTAAGCAAAATCGCGCGCACTTTTCTCGCGCCTCCAACGTGGTTGACGGCCAACACAATTTCTTCGTCACAAATCAATCTTGCGTGGACCGATAACGCAAACAATGCCGATGGATTCGAAATCCAGCGCTGGAGTTCAAGCAGCACTTCGACGGTCACCATTGCCACACTCACCACCAACATTCTAAGCTTCAGCGATACCAACTTGATTGGCGGAACTCAGTATTTTTATCGCATCCGGGATTATCAGGGCACCAATAAATCTGATTTTTCCCCTCAAGTCAGCGCCATCACATTAACTCCTTCCGCTGTGGTGCCAACTATCGTTTCCCAACCGCAATCCCAGACAGCCAAGGTAAGCAGCAATGCCACATTTACTGTCTTTGCCACCGGAACCGCACCTTTAAGCTATCAATGGCGACTTGAAGGAGATGGCATTTCAGGGGCCACCAGTAGCAGCTTTACCATCACCAATCTTCAACCTGCCCATGCCGGGAATTACTCCGTGTTTATCACAAATACGGCCGGCACCACGCTGAGTTCCAACGCTGTATTGGTTGTGGTCATCCCCCCTGCGATCACCGGTCAACCGCAGGGAACCAATGTGGCTGCGGGCGCAAATGTCTTCTTCAGCGTGGGAACCACCGGCACTGCACCGCTTAGCTACCAGTGGCGCTTGAATGGAACCAATATTACCGGCGCGACCGCCAACACTTACGCCCGGGCCAATGTGCAATCAGCTGATGCCGGAAACTATTCCGTAATCGTGACCAATGTGGGCGGCAGCGTGACCAGTTCCAATGCAATTTTAACAGTGAATAACCCTCCCGTTCTCGCCTCCATTCCTGATTACACAATCAACGAAGGAACAATGCTGGTTATTACCAATCTCGCAAGCGATCCGGATAGTCCGGCTGATGTGTTGACCTTCAGTCTCGGCACCAATGCTCCCGTCGGTGCTTCTCTGGATGCCAACAGTGGTATTTTCAACTGGACTCCCAATGAAGCTCAAGGGCCGGGCACAAATGTCATTACGATTACTGTTACTGACAATGGCTCTCCCAGTTTAAGCAATTCCAGGAGCTTCACCGTCACTGTCCTCGAAATCAATCAACCACCCATTTTGACAAGTCTTGGCAATTGGACGATTCATGCGGGAAGCTCCATTTCATTTACTGCCACAGCCACTGATCCTGATTTGCCTGCAAACATACTGACTTTCAGTTTAGGCCCTGATGTCCCCGATAGCGCCACGATCAATGCCACCAGTGGCCTCTTTAGATGGACATCGACCGAAGCGCAATTGGGGACTAATCAAGTGACCTTGCGTGTGACGGATAATGGCCTGCCTAATTTAAGCGACTCAAAAACTTTTGAAATTACGGTTGTACCCAAACCTTCAATCCAATCCCTTCAAGTTTCCCAAGGCATATTCACCATTACATGGAGTGCCATCTTGGGACAATCTTACCGGGTGGAGTACAAAACCAACCTCACCGACGTTATATGGACTCCTTTGTCCGGCGATATTATCAGTCAGGGCAATGCTGCCAGCAAAGCCGACTCCGGCCCCGCCACGGTCCAACGCTTCTATCACGTCATCGTTTTGCCGTAGGGGTTTGAATATTGCTGAAGTGGTGCGCGAGAGAGGACTTGAACCTCCACCCCTTACGGGACCAGATCCTAAGTCTGGCGTGTCTGCCATTTCACCACTCGCGCCTACCCTCCAAAGATGCCAATTACCGCTTCAAACGGCAAGTCCAAGCTGATTCCTCAACACGGTGAATTTCAAAGTGCAAAGAGGTTTGAAAAACCTTGGATACTTCCCCTCCAAAGAAAAAGGCTTGGGAGAGTTCCCAAGCCTTTGAAATTGTCACCGGCAGTATGTTTTAATCCAGATGATGGCCTGTAGCATCTCCAGCATTGCCGGGCAAAATCAGGCAGGTGGGAGCGGTCTGTAGGTCGTTGATGGCATAGCTGGTGGCTGAAGTGGCGGCAGAGTCAGCCGGGCAGGTGGGGGCCGTGCCTGCGGTACCACGACCCAGATAAGGCTGGATATTGCTTAATTGCGGCGTGACTGCGGCTCCGGCCTTGGCTTCCAAGGCCCATTCCTGTTTGGCGGCGTCAATCTGGCGCAGATTGTTGATGCAGGCCGTCTGCTGGGCCTTGAGCCGGGCGCGTACGAAATTGGGGATGGCAATGGTCGCCAACAGTCCAATAATCGCCACTACAATCATGATCTCCACCAGGGTAAAGCCGGAGGAACGGGAGACTTTCATTTTCATATTACTTCTTTGCTTTCTAAGTTTGATTACCGCACAAACACTCACGGTTAATGGACATTCCACGCCGCAACCTGTTCACAAAATCTGGTAAAGCCGTAAGATGAACGTAACAGAAAAGAAGCTGAAATCAATTCCCCACTAATACGGAAAATTTCACGTAAAAATACGGATACTTCATTTTTCGAGAGATGGTGCGCGGTAGAGGTTTCGAACCTCTGACCCCTACCGTGTCAAGGTAATGCTCTACCACTGAGCTAACCGCGCAACCGAAACGGACGGGTAATCTGACAAATCCCAACCTATATTGGCAAGTGCGAATTCGCCAGTAGATTTGTCCATTGACTCGGGACACACATCTGGAAGATTTTATCCCGCTTATGGCAACCATTCAACGCGCGCTTCTTTCTGTTTCTGATAAAACCGGACTCATTCCCCTCGCCCATGCCCTCATCCGCGCGGGCGTGAAACTCATTTCCACTGGCGGCACGGCCAAAGCGCTGCGTGAAGCAGGACTTGAAGTTATGGATCTCAGCGCGTACACCGGCTTCCCTGAGATGATGGATGGCCGGGTCAAAACCTTGCATCCCAAAATCCATGGCGGCCTGCTGTATATCCGCGGCAATGCCAATCATGAAACGGCTGCCAAGACCCACCAAATTGAACCGATCGATCTCGTCGTGGTAAACCTGTATCCATTTGAACAGACCGTGGCCAAGCCCGACGTGACACTTCACGAAGCCATCGAAAATATTGATATTGGCGGCCCTTCGATGTTGCGTAGCGCGGCCAAGAATCATGAAAGCGTCACCGTGGTAGTGGACCCGAAAGATTATGAAGAAGTAGCCCGGCAAGTGACCGAAACCGGCAACACCACACTGGAACTGCGCCGCAAACTCGCAGCCAAAGTCTTCGCGCGCACGGCTGAATATGATGGAGCCATCGCAGCGCATCTTGCCAAAGCTTTCGAGCCTTCGTCCACTTCCTTGCCCTCCTCCCTGCTTCTCCAGGCACCAATGGCGCAACCGTTACGTTATGGAGAAAACCCACATCAAGCAGCCGCACTCTATGGGCGTTTCCAGGATTATTTCCAACAATTGCACGGAAAAGAACTTTCTTATAACAACATTTTGGATCTCACCGCTGCTGCGAGTTTGATTGCTGAGTTCAATGGCGAGCAGCCCACCCTGGCTATTTTAAAACATACCAATCCTTGCGGCATGGGACAGGGAACGACTTTGCGTGAAGCCTGGGATAAAGCTTACGCCACGGATAAACAAGCTCCCTTCGGAGGAATTATTGCAGTGAATCAGCCACTCGACCTTGCCTGCGCGGAAGCCATCGTCGAGATTTTCAGCGAAGTTATCGTGGCGCCGGATTTCCTCCCGGATGCATTGGCGCTGTTGCAAAGGAAGAAAAATCTGCGCCTGTTGAAAGTATTGAAGAATCCACTTTCTGCAAAGCCGTGGGATGTGCGCAGTGTCGGCGCAGATTCTTTTTTACTCCAAGAGCGGGACCTTAAGATTACCAGGGCTTCCGACTTGAAGATAGTTACCAAGCGCCAACCGACCGAAACCGAGTTGCAAGCCATGCTCTTCGGTTGGCGGGTGGTGAAGCACGTAAAATCGAATGCCATCGTTTACGTGGGAGCAGATCGCACGTTGGGCATAGGCGCGGGACAAATGAGCCGGGTGGATTCCAGTCGCATCGCAGTCTGGAAAGCGGGAGAGGCCGGTTTATCGCTCCCAGGCAGCATTGTCTGCAGCGATGCTTTCTTTCCCTTCCCCGATGGCTTGATTGCCGCCGCCGAAGCGGGAGCCACTGCCGCCATTCAGCCTGGTGGTTCAGTGCGGGATGCAGAAGTAATTGCTGCGGCTGATGAGCGAAATCTCGCCATGGCATTCACTGGAGTCCGCCACTTCCGTCATTAATTGAGCAGCCAGTAAACCAAGCCAAATTGTGCAGCGGTGATGATTACCAGACCGGCCCAGATCAAACCCTCGCGAATCCGCAGGGTGCCTTGGCGCGTTTCTCCCAACCAAAAGCGCATTTTAAGCGCACCGATCTCGATGGCATCGCCATTACGCAGAACTGCCTCCTGAAAAGGCTGACCATTGATGGATGCCAAAGCGTTTGGTTTGGTAGTCAGCACAAACCCGGCGGTGGGTTCAAACATCAATTCAAGGTGCTGGTCCCATACTCCTTCTTCTTCAAGTCGAAGGTCAGCGGTGGCAGACCGTCCAATCTGAAAAGGAAAATGGCGGGCTACCAATTCGGTGCCCGCCATTTTGCCGGAAAGAATTTTAAACTGGATCATTAGAAAATCCGCTTGGGCACATGGACGTCATCATTGGGAAAGATTTCCAAATTTTCCTTGGGATCTCTCAAAGCCTTATCGTAATTTACTTTAACCGTTTTGCCGTTGGCCCGTGTCACTTGGATTTTGCTCTTCCTGGCATAGTCGGTGAAGCCACCCGCTGTATTGATTGCCCCCACCACAGTCATGCGCCCGGAGTAAACCTGCCGGTTCGGGGTCTTGACTTCTCCTCCGACCGAATAAAAGCGTTCCGCGGTCTTGATGGTCGGGGTCATGTTGACGAAGTAACGTGGAACATATCGGTCATGAATCTCTTTTTCCAACGCATTGACGGTCTTGCCGGCTGCCTGAAACCTCTGGTTATAGATCAAAGTGATTGAACCATCCTCTTTGACTGCTTGATCGATCGGAAACACCGGGTTAACCAAATCCTGGAAGGAAACTGTGATTGAATCACCCACGTGCAGGACCTGATCCCCAATCGGAGCATCTGCTTGGACAGGAGCCCCTGCCCCCATCGGTGCCCGTCCATCAGCCAGAGGGTCATACCTAAAACCGCCACTAGATCTCCCACAGCCTATTAGTAAAATGCCCGTCAATAGAATCGCTGCCCCTGTAATATAACGCCCTAAATATTTAATCATGTGCATGTTTGCGTAAAACAGAATAATTATATGTGCTAGTACTTCGGCTTGATGTCCGCGCGCGGCTTGCCTTCGGCAGAACCGTTTGATTGCGCATCGTCATCTTCGTTCTTCGAATAGTAATCATGATAGTAGCCACTGTAGTAATAGTAGCTTTCATCCTGAGACATATTGATGTTGTTGAGCACAATTCCTATCAAATTGCCGCCCACCTTTTCGATCAATTGTTTGGCCCGGATGTTCATCGGTTGCGGGTACCGGCGGTATTGGATGACTTGCAAAGTCATGTCCACTTCGCTGGCCAGGATGGAGGCATCACTGACGCCCATGATGGGCGGCGAATCAAAGAAGACGAAATCGTAACGTTGCTTCAACTCGCTGATCAGGTCCTTCATCTGCGCAGAACTCAGGATGCCCAGGGAACTGCTGGGGAGCTTGCCACTCGACATGAAGTGAAGCGTCGGCAAACTGCTGGTTTGGATCACTTCCTCCAGCGTGTTTTGCTTCAACAGGTAGTTGGTCAAACCAATGGTGTTCGCAACATTAACCAGCTTGTGCAAGGTCGGACGGCGCAGATCGGAATCCACCACCAACACGCGCTGCCCGCTCTGGGCAAATACCGTTGCCAGATTAAACACCGTCGTTGATTTGCCTTCACCAGCGCCTGCGCTTACCACGGCAACCGTGTTCAGCTTGTCATCCTTGCGGGAGAACAATAAATTAGTGCGTAGCACTCGATATGCTTCCGCATGCGGGCTTTCCACACCTTCCTCCAGCAAATAACCGACGTTCTGCGGAATGACCCCAAGCACCGGTGCTTGCAACGTGCGCTCCACATCGTCAATTGTTTTCACGCTGGTATCCAGGTATTCGATGAAGAATGCCAGACCAATGCCTACCACCAGCCCAATGACAATTCCCAGGGCAATGTTCAAAGGCTTGTTAGGGCGCACCGGACGCGTACTCGGCTCAGCCGTCTCAATGATTTCCACCATGGTGCTTTTAGGCAGATCCTTGTCCACCCGTTCCTGGGCCGCCCGCAAGGCAATGATGTCACGAAATCTTTTCAGATGATCCAATTCCGCCTTTTCGAGAAAGTACGGCCGACTCTTTTCCGCCAAGTACAGATCGTTTGATTTGGCTTCTTTGACTTTATCTTCCGAATTATGAACCACCGCCTGCAGGGAGGCGACGCGGGCATCAATACCGACAATAATCCCCCAGACACGAGCATCAATCTTGACGTTTAACTCATTCACCAGCCTTTGCGTGCGCAACACTTCGGGATTTTCAGGCCCATAATCCGTTGTCAACGTCACCAGCTTGGTTTCGGCCCCAATCAGGTCCTGAAGCAGTTGTATTAAAATGCTGTCCGGTGCAGCGGTGGGAATTGCCTGTCGCAGTTCGGCTGGTTTCAGTTGTTTGAGCTGGCTGAGCAGTTTGTCTTCCTTGACGTATTGTGTTTCGGCATCGATCTTGAGCGTGTTATACTGCATCACGGTCTGTGGCTCCGGCGTGTTTTTCGAGGTTGCATCTTGCGGACCAAGATCCGTAACGCCCAAATCCTTGCGCAATTTATCAACCTTCTCCTCCTGTGCGGTAATCAGCTTGGTTTGCTCCAGCAGCTCTCTTTTAAAAACTTCAATGCCGTTGGAACTTAGTTTCATCCTCACTTCCTGGCGATGAAGCTGGTAAACCAGCGCGATTTGATTAGCGATATCAGCCGCTTCCTTTGGAGAATCACTGTTCACCCGAATATCAATCAAGCTGGTATTGCGAGCCGGGTGCAAATCAATCATGCGCTTGAGCAAGGCCCGGGTTTCCGTGGTCTTGAGTTTGCCCCCCGTGTTGTATTTCTTACCCCAGGCAGTGTTCAGATCCAGATTTGCAATCACCTTGTCGAGGATCACTTCGGACTGAATGACTTCGAATTCGGTCTGAATGAAGTAAGGATCGTACACGCTGGCGTAGTTAGGCGCTCCGCCCACACTCGCCACATCCGTCCCGTCCCGTTCGACTTTAATCCGCGCTGAGCTGGAAAAAAGTTCCGGTAAAATAAACGTGACGATGGTTGCCGTGATCACCACCAGCAAAAAGACTGCCAGAATGACGGTCTTGCGGATGCGGATGATGCGCCAGTAATCAAGAAAATGCAGCTTGGTTTCAACTGGCGAAGATGTCTTTAAAGGATCCATACGTCAAAAAAATAGGGGCTAGATCATAATTAGCCCAGCCCCCAATCGCTTAATTTGGTTAACGGTTAATAGCTGGCAGTCACTCCCAGATATACCCGGTTGCGGTCAAAAGTACGAGCACCTATAGCTGAGTCAAGCTTGTCGTAATTATAACCCAATTCCGCAGACAGGTAATGAGTGAACTGATAGGCCAGATTCACGCCCAACAAATAGATGGTGTCGCTCTGATTATTGGCGGCGCCGCCATTGAAGGTTGAATATTGGAATTGGCCGGTTAATGTGCCAGTTAATTTAGGCGTTATCTTCTGAACGATGGTACCGTACAAAGCTGATGATTCCTGATCTTGCGTGACTTCGTTCGCGCTTGGAGTAGCAACATCTGTTGGATTGCGCGAATGACGAAAACCTACTACCAAAGTCCCACCGTCCATGTAGCTATAGCTCAGGCTGAGATCGGCATAAGGATTGAGCGAGGTTTTCCCTGTGGGATCGTTGTAATAGTCCGTATATTGACCACCCACCTTGGCTGAAGCAATCAAGTCGCGCCGGAAATTATGATCCACACCGATGTAAAGGTAATGAGAATAATTATTACGCGTGGAAGCGGCGATCGGCCTTCCAGGAATAATGGTCGCAGGAGGCACAAAGATAGGAGGCGTGGATCCAATCGACTCATTGCTGATGTAATCCACAGCGCCGAATTGATAACCCAAAATACCCGTGGTTTCCGGCCGGACGTGCCAGCGTGAATTCAATGTAACCAGGTGTTCAATACGATCCAGCAAGGCCGAGCGGCTTGGACCAGGATTACCAAGAGGCAGGTTGCCAGCATTTTCTTCGTAATCAAAGAAGCTGTTCGAATATCCAAATACAAAACCAAGCAATTCTGTCATCTCCGCATGGAAATTAAAAACGCCATTGTTTCGTATGTTGTTACCATTGGAACGCAAGGGAGTGCTCAAGGTACGATCCAACACTTCCGGCTCCTGCGCGATGACGAAGCTGTCCGTAAAATCCAAAGAGTACCGCGGACTGAAATTATGATTTACAAAAACCTCGAAGTCATGACTGTGATCCGCCTTGTTCCTCGGCCGATCATCATAATACTTCATGTCGTAGACGTAACTCAGCGAGAGGGTGGTTTGCGGCAGCGAAAGATTTAAAGTTGCCGCCGGCCTGATTTCAAAACCAAAACTATCAACACGACTGGGCCCATCAGGCTGCGTATTATAATTATCGTCGTAAAAGCCACGCAAAGTTCCCGAGACACTCCATGGTTTTTCGGCGCCAGCTGCCAGGAATTGAGCGTCAGCAGTCTGAACCCCCACAGCGCCAAGCGTTATAATCCCGGCGGAGGCTATCATGTTTTTCATAAATCAGTTTTTGTAATTAGACATTATCCCAATGAGGTAGTTCCAATAGTAAAGCCCTAGAGTTTTACTGGAGAATCTCAAAGACTGTCAAACAAATCTTCATCTTTTTTTCGTTCTAAATCACGAAAAACCACCGAGTTCTGTCATGTATTTAACGACTTCCATTGCCATTTCGCACCTGCGCAAATGTTTGCCGGACGCTCGTTCAAGTCACAAAGCCAGACCTACTAACCAAAGCTCTTACTAAGTTAAACTGCTTCCGTCTGGAAATTGTTGTCCCCTAATTGACTGTTGCGGACTAAATGCGTTCAAAGCTCGGCAAATTTTTTTTAAAACCCGCCTTCAGGAATTCTGACTAGCCCGGTTCTGCCAAGATAAGCCTTGTATAACACCGGTTTTGCCCAAAATCCGCCAATAAGCCAAAACCATCTTAAGAGGGAGAATTTTCCCTGGTCGGGCCTTTTTCCTCAACCAGATTGGCTTCCTGGGCAGTAAGGGCAAGAAAAGTTTTTTCCAACGGTCCGGAAGCCCCACTTTGACGACGAAGCTCGTCACGAGTGCCTGCCGCGACCAACCGGCCCTGGTGGATAATGCCGATGCGATCCGCCATTTCTTCAGCCACACTTAATTGGTGGGTGGAAAGGAATACTGTCATGCCAGCCAGTGATCGCTCCTTCAAAATATCTTTCACTACCCGTGCGTGGTGCGGATCCAGCCCCACCATCGGTTCATCAATCACGAATACCTCCGGGTCATGCAGGAGTGCTGAAACAATTGCGACCCTTTGCCGGGTGCCGTGAGAAAGCCCCTCGATCGGCTTGTTCACATAAGCCTCGAGATTGAAACGGGTGATCAACTCGCGCCCGGCGGATTGAATGCGCGCATCATCCATTTGGAATAATTGGCCGGTAAAACGAAAGAATTCCCACGGGGTAAGTTTCTCATAGAGGAATGGAAAATCCGGCACGAACGCCATCCGGCGCCGCGCCTCCAAAGGATGGGTCTGCACATCGAAACCACCGACACGCGCAATGCCGGAAGTGGGTTTAATCAGTCCGGTAAGAATTTTGATGGTCGTGGTCTTCCCTGCGGCATTCGGCCCCAGAACCGCGAAGAATTCGCCCCGCGGCACACTCAGGCTGATGTCATCAACTGCTGTGAGATCTCCAAACCGCTTAACCAGATGGATGAGTTCAATCATGGTGGAAAGGATTATAGCGTCGTCAACTGATCATTCACCAACACCCAATCATCCGGCAGTTCAACGCGCAAGATCTCTCCCACACGACTGACCATGATGACAATGGGAAAGCGATCAAGCACTTTGGCTTTTAACCGGTAGGCCCGCACCGAGGTATGTCCAATAGTAATCCAATCATTACGCGCCTCCCATGCCAGGCCCAGAGAAAGCGGAGCCGTGTTTTTGGCATTGCCCGTCAGACCAAAGCTGCCTAAAAGTTGCACCGGTAAAGGCAGATCAAACTCACGGGCCAACAACTCCGGATTCTGCAAATCAGCAAACTTAAGCACCTTCTCCTTCTTCCCCTCGTCATCTTCCGACTTGAAGTGAATGGCTTGTTCTGAAGCCTGAGAGCGTATTTCCCACGAGCTGGGACGCAAATTCAACCGCAGACTAAATTCCTTCCAGACATGATTGGTGGTTAATTTGATGTTGGAATCAAACCGGAGGCGATTGGCAAAATCGCTCAAGCCAATATTTCCTTCAAAATCAATCCGATAACCGGAAAGGATTTCCACCATTCCTTCCGGAGGCGGTTCGTCGGTGTCAGTCTTTGGCGCAACTGGCTCCTGCACGGTGGCCGACCATCGGCAATAGCCGATTTTTTCGCCTCGGTGCGTGATTTCCATCGATGAATTGTCCGGTGCCGTGAGGATTTTCTGCCACACCACCTCAAGCGGCACCACGCTGCCAAAACGGTTTCCACCTCCATATTCGGAGCGCCAAAGCAAAACATTCATGGTCACCCAAAAAATGGCTATCACCAGGAATGCTATGCGTGAGAACATGGCGTTACGAATCAAGGCGCGGGTATAGTCAAAGTCTGACCCGGTTGAATGCGGGTTGGTCTCACTTGGGGATTTGCCGACTGTAATGCGCCTGTTGAAATGCTGTATCGTTTGGCAATGGCATAAAATGATTCACCTGTTTTAACAGTATGCGTTTTAGTTGCCACCGTTGCCATTGACCGTGAAGTTGTTGCTGCCTTTTCCGAAGCCGCGCGAGTCGTTTGCAAAGGAACTGGCTCAGGCGTTTGCCGAACAACAGCAGCAACCTCCCGAGGTTGTGCCGGTGTGGGATTGGCAGCAGGCGCGTTACTGGGTGTCTGTCGATGGCTGGTGTAATAAGCTTCCCACTGGACCAGACGGGCTTTCAGATCTTTGTTTTCGAGCAGGACTTTCTCCAAATCCCGTTGCGCCGTGGAAGGCAAAAGACCAATGGCGGATACGCTGGCCGCCAATTGTTGCTTGCAAATGCCGATGTGTTCCCTAGCCTTGTCCGCATTATCGGAATTGGGCTGCAATTTCAAAAAACATTGATAATGATAAATGGCCACTGCCGGATCGGGCACTTTATATTCTGAAAGCCACGCCAACTCAAAATGAGCCGAAGCGTTACGCGGATTAACTTCCAACGCCTTTTCAAATGAATCCATAGCTCCCTGGTAATCCATGGAAGTTACCTTGCTTTTTCCATTCAGGAAATGCGGCTCTTTTTGCTCATTTACCGGGCTGTCTGCGGAAGGCAAACAGCCGCCTGCCAGCAGGCAGAGCGCAAGGCTTATGGCGCATCCGCGCGCCAAGCGAAAACAAGTCATGAGTCGAAATTAAACGAATCGCTTTCAACAAGCAATGACGTGTTGTCCACACAAGAGCAAAGCCCTGTCATCAGCCCGTATCTTCTCTATTAAACCCCGAATTGTCCCGGTAGTTTCAGGCAACAGGTTTTTCTCCGCCTTGTTCCGGCCGGGGTGAGAGCGCCTACTTTTTTAGACCATCTGATTTTGAAAATGGATTAGTCTGGACACCGTCCTTTTCCGGATTTTGCTCGTCTAAAAAAGGGTTGGGCCTGGTCGCCGAAACCACAGCAATGCGCGGTAGAAACATGGGGCTGATCCAGAGATAAACCAAACCGACTAAAAAATGGATTCCAAACAAGACGCTTAAACGAATGAGGTCCACCCATGACAGGCTGTAACCGACAATGGCAAAAGTCAAAAACAGCGCTCCCGGCATTAACGCGGCACCTGCAAGCTTCCAGCTTTGCCACAATTTTAAATCACGATTTTGAAAGAAGCCGACAACTCGCACTGGCACAAAATAAAGGGTGGCCAGCAGTGTCCAACTCACCAGCAGCCCCACAATAGTTGCCAGACCTGCTCCGACGAGAATGGCCGGTTCCCAGGCTCCCCACCATGGTTCCAAGTCCTTGCGATTAAAAGCCACTTTCCAACCGGGTTTGTATTTGATTGCGGTATATCCCAGCAATCCAAATATCCGCACATCCTCCAGGCCGAATTCAACCTGCAACTGAGACTCGCGACTGATCTGACCGCCATGCTCCAAATCAATGGCAATTCCTAAAAAGCGGTTTTCGGCTAGTTGCATTGGCAAGCCGGCAGGCGATTGGAGTTGTTGATTTCGAATTTCTCCTTCCGCTGGCAACTGTTGAATCGCTTCCCTCACTACGGGGAACCAGGCGTGATGCAAAAACCAAACGACTGACGCGCCAGCCAATATCGCCACGAGGAGCTGCACCAGCCACAATCGGCCAAGGGTTGCCCGCGCAAAAGTAGCCACGCCGCGCGGGGTCAGCGGTTCCCAGGCTGTTGGCCAGGTATGGACCGTATTACTACTCATCGATAATGAGACGCACCACGAATGAATGCGCTTCACGGTCGCTTATCCTACAGGCTTGGGTATGGCAATGCCAGATTCTTTCGAGCCAACTTAAGCTGGTGCCTGCGGCGTTTGCGGATTCTGATTGGGCGCCGGGGCAACAATCAGTGGAACGGGATACCTCAACTTCATGACATCATCCACCAGGACTTCCACATAATAATTTCCCGGGACTTTAAATTCCACCTGGCCAAAGACAGTCACGTTGGTGGAATGCAGCGCGGCATCCTTCAACTCGAATTTCATCTCGCTCTTGCGCAACAGTGTGGTTTGGTCCGGGGCAACCAATCGCACGTTCTCAGTGAACTGCCCCACTCCGGCGGTCCAACGATTGAACACGCTCAATTTGAAGGCGGTCACCGGTACTTGGGGCACGCGGATATAATTGATGACTCCAATGATGAAGAAGTTGCCATTAGCTTCCTGGCGAATTTCTTCACACAGAAGCGAGCATTGCAGATCAGGTAAAATTCGTGCGGCTTGCATAGTTTTGTTTAAATTAAATTGGCTGTATTAAAATCAACTCTTCGTGCTCTCCGCAGCCAGTTCCGCTGCGCGCACGGTATTCTGCATCAGCAGGGCAATCGTCATTGGCCCTACGCCGCCGGGGTTGGGAGTAATCCTTCCGGCGATAGGTTGCACGGCATCAAAATCCACATCGCCCACCAATCGTGAACCGCCTTTGGCCGTTGGATCACTTACCCGATTAACACCCACGTCAATGACCGTTGCTCCCGGTTTGACCATGTCCGCCGTCACAAATTTTGGCGAACCCATGGCGGCAATTAAAATATCCGCCCGGCGGCAGTGCGCTTTAATGTCCTGCGTTTGCGAGTGGCAAATCGTCACCGTGGCATTGGCATGTTTAGACTTTTGGCAGAGGATGGCTGCCATCGGTTTTCCCACAATATTGCCCCGCCCCAAAATCACCGCTTCGGCTCCTTCAATTTTCACCTGCGAGCGCACGAGCAATTCCAAAACTCCCGCCGGTGTGCAGGGCCAAAAGCCACTTGGATCGCCCAGCATTAATTTGCCGACGTTCTCAGGATGAAAACCATCCACATCTTTTTGCGGCAACACCGTGGAATATACCACCGTTTCACGGATATGCTTGGGAAGCGGAGCTTGCACCAGAATTCCGTGGACGCGCGCGTCCGCATTTAGCTGTGCGAGGAGTGCGAGGAGTTCTGCTTCCGTGGTAGTCTGTGGTAAAACGCGGGTCTCGGAAAAAATGCCCAACTGTACGGAAACTTTCTCCTTCATCCCCACATAAACTTTGGAAGCCGGGTCTTCGCCCACGCGCACGAAGACCAAGCCGGGCTGCACACCTCGCGCCTTCAAGGCGGCAACTCGCTGGGCGGTTTCGCTCTGAATCTGGCTTGCGATGGCCCGCCCATCGATGAGGTTCGCAACAGGCATTACTCTACGATCTGAATCTTTTGAATGGTCAGCACCGGAGTATTGGGCCAGCGCTCATCCAGGCCTTCTTCGCCTGAAACCAGCACTTTTTTACCCTTATACTTTTTCAAAACCAGGCTGGTCGAATCCGAGTGGAGATAATCAATGACGTTGCCATTATCCAAACTCTTGAGTTGATAATAGGAAGGTGCCTGAATGCTCACTGTGCCGGTCACGAGACCTTCACGGTCCACGGTGCGCTTCACTGGAGGTTGCTCGACAGGCGGCAATAAAGGAGCCGAATTCGGCGCACTGACAATCGGCAGTTCAGTCGGCGCAGGAACTGTTGGCGGTGCAACAGGTGCTTCAGTCGTTGGCGGCGCAATTGGAGGAGTGCTTTCCACAGGCGCGGGTGTAGGCGTCACCGGAGCTGGTGCAGGAGGCGGAGTCGTCGCTGCGATTTGAACCGGCTGGCCTGCAGGCGCTGGCTCGAGCAAATGTGCCGCCACGAAAGCATACGCGCCAGCGGGCGCTTCGATTTCGGTCCAATCACCCTTGGTGCCAATTGCCTTGATGGCATCGCCCTTGTGCAACAATCCAACCACGCTGTAATTTTCGCCAGCGCCGCTTCGCACGTTGAGCTTTGTGGATTTGACCGCGTTGTTCTCGACAAATGCACTATTCACCCACACGTGTGTACCGGCAGGCATCGCAATCTTGGCCCATTGGGAAGGCTCATCCGTCTTGGCCTTTTTCGTGACCTCTTCCAACACAGTAACCGCTTCGCCTTTTTTCAAATGGGCAACGACTTCACTGTTAATATTAGCCTGACCACGCACATTGACATGGTCCTGTTTTGCGACGGCTGGCTGATTCAAAGCGAGCGGAGCCGCAGGCTTGGCTTCGGTCTTCTTGGTATCTGCCTTGGCAGAAGTTTTGCTCTTCTTGTCGGCAGCGGCTTTCTTGGCGGCTGCCTTGTCCGTTTTCTTCGTCGTTTTCTTGGTCGGCTTGGCAGCAGGTTTGTTCGTAGTGGCTGGCGGGAGGACAGAAGTATCCGCTGGTGGCAATGGCGCTGGAGGGACGGGCACTGGTGCTGATACCGGTGCTTCCGGTGTGGGTGGCGCACCGGGCGCAGGCAACGGTGGCGGCGTGGTTCCGGTTTGCGCTATTACACTGGTTGCCAGCATTCCTGCCAGCAGCAATCCAAATTTCTTTTTCATAAAGTTGGGGACAGTAGAGATTTAATCTCGGCTTCTGTCAATGTTCGCCATTTGCCACTGCGTAATTCACCTAATTTTATTTTACCAATCTGCGTCCGCACCAATTGCGAAACCACCAGGCCCTTCGATTCAAACAACCGGCGCACTTCGCGATTCTTGCCTTCGGCCAATTCCAATTCCACGAGGCTCTTGGAGTTGTTGGTCGATAACACCCGGGCCTTCTCAGCCTTCAATTTCTCACCTTCATGCTCGATGCCGCGGGTAAAATCTCTCAACATTTCCGGCTCCACGCGACCTTCCACCGTCACCAGGTACTTCTTGCGAATCCCATAACGCGGATGAGTCAGGTGCAGGCTGAACTCACCGTCGTTGGTCATGAAAATCAGACCTTCGCTGTCATAATCCAGACGGCCGACGGTGTAAAGATTGTTCCATTCCTTCGGCAACAATTCGCCAATGGCCCGGCGCTTTTGATCGTCCTGCCGGGAACAGATATATCCGCGCGGCTTATTGAGGGCGACATACAACTTCCGCTTTTGCCGCACTGGCGCGCCGTCCACTGTCACCCGATCATGCACCGGGTCAACCTTGCTGCCCAACTCGCGCACCGTCTTGCCATTGACCGCTACGCGGCCTTCCAAAATGACCTTCTCACCGGCGCGCCGTGAGGCCACACCGGCTTCCGCCAAAAATTTTTGCAAACGAACACTCAAATGCGAAGTGCGAAATACGGAGTGCGGAATAAAAATGCAAAGAATCCCCAATCCTTGGGTCAATCTGCACTCCGCGTTCCGAATTCCACATTTTAATTACGCGTCGGGCTTGGTTTTGCGCAGGCCGGTAATGCGATCTCCGTCCTTCCACTGGCCGCGCTTCTTGAGCACGCCGATGCGCTCAAAGCGCTTGAGAACGTTCCGTTTACCACCCATGGTGGCCACTGCGCGCAAACTACGATGCTGTGACATAATAAATCCTGATGTTAATTAACCCGCCTTCTTTGAAAGCGGACGGTGTTTCTAACACGCCTCAGGCCGAATTGCCAATGCTTTAATTTATCCCGCCCCGCAAAGCCTCTGACTATGAACCAACTTCTTAAATGCCTAACTTTTTATAACCCCAGCAAAAATCATCCTAATAACCTTTTCGTGTATTTCGTGATTTAAGCGATTCAAAATAACCTAACTACCTGATTATAAACAACTAATGCTAATTCACTTCAAAGAAACAATTGTACCCCTGGAAATCTGGACTTTAAACCAACCCGCCTTCAATAATGAGACGAAATAAAGCCCATGAGGACTTGTTTCTAAAACTATCACTAATGTTTCTTGCCTCTATCGCCCTGACCGGGGTGGCGGTAGGTGATGAGCTAAAAGAGCTGCGCGCGAAAGCCGTTGAGGCGACGCACAAGCATGATTACCCGTCCGCTATTCTTCTTTGGACCGAACTACTCCAAAAGCATCCCAAGGACACCAACGCCTATGCGAGCCGGGGGACGGTGTACGTCAGGACTCGCGATTTTACAAATGCGCTGGCAGACCTCAACCGAGCCGTCGAACTAGATCCCAAGAATCCAATTTCATATCGCGCGCGTGCTCTCGTTTATGACCATAAGCAGGATTTTGAAAATGAAATCCGTGATGTAAACCAAGCCATCCAGCTCGATCCAAAAGACGCCAGCAACTTTCTTTTGCGCGGGAACGCGTACGCACAAAAGGAAAATTATGATAAAGCGATCGACGATTTCACGCTGGCCATTGAGTTAAATCCGAAGGACAACAAACCTTACAAAGGCCGCGGGCGGATTTATACCATCCAAAAGCAACTTGAAAAGGCAGTTAGCGATTTCAACGAAGCAATCCGACTCAAACCAGAAGATCCGCTGGCGTACTATAACCGTGGACGAGCTTATGAACAAAAAGGGCAACTGGATGATGCCTTGAAAGATTTTGATGAAGCCATCCGCCTAGCGCCAGAAGATGACCAGGCATATGGATTTCGAGGCTACCTGCATTTTAGAAAGGGCGAGTACCAACAGAGCATCAAAGACTTCAACCAAGCCATCAAGTATAACCAAACCAATTCCATCACGTATGATGGTCGTGGATATGCCTACTACAAAATTGGAGAATTCGAAAAAGCGATCAGCGATCATACCGAAGCGATTCGCCTCAACTCCACAAACAGTTTGGCCTTTCACGCCAGAGCCTCTGCCTATTCCAAACAAGGCGAGTTTGTTAAAGCCATTGAGGATCATAAAAAATGCCTCGCGCTGAATCCAAAGGATGCTTTGGCTTACAATTCCCTCGCTTGGTTGTTTGCGACATGCAAGGAAGCTTCCATTCGAAATGGCAAAGGGGCCGTCGAAGCAGCGCAAAAAGCATGTGAACTGACGGAATGGAAAAAGTGGTACTGCGTGGGCACACTAGCGGCATCTTATGCGGAAGCGGGTGATTTTGAACAGGCCGTTAAATATCAGAAACAGGCCATGGGCATGGAGGGGATCACCGAAAAAACTCGTGCAGAAATGCAAAAGCGCCTGACACTTTTCGAGCAACATCAGCCGACTCACGAAGAACCGACACTGTAGGAGAGGCTTTAAGCCACAATTATTTAGCCTGGCCAGAACTTTTGGACAAAATTCTATCCTCTATCCTCACCGCCCCACCCCCTCTCCAGTTTTTTGGGCGATGGTAGTATTCGCTCCCACCAATCGTTCCTGAAACCACGCTTTGATCGGTTCACTCAACTCATTAAACCGGGTCCCCAGCACGATGTGGTCAACCGTGGGAACCTCAATCGTTTTTGAACCGTCCACCGCCAGCTCCTTCATCCGCTTGATGTCCTCCGGTCGGCTAATCGTATCCAGCCCACCGCCGATCAACAGCACCGGCACCTTCACCTGCCGCATCGCCGTTTCGCCCGACCAATCACTCCACTGCAAGTCCATCTTTTGCGCCGCCCGCACCAGCCCTTTCCGCACCGTTTTTTGCGATACCGGTATTTTCATCTCCTTCACGAACCGCGCCACCGCTTCATCCGGTTGATTGTAGGGAGCGATGGCCACCACCGTTTTCACGCGCGAATCGTGCGCCGCCCAATGCAACCCCATCGTCGCCCCATACGAAATGCCCAACACTCCCACCCTGCCCTCGCACAAATGCTGCGCGACCAGATAATCCAGCAACTGCGTCAAATCATCGACCTCATGTTTGCCGAAAGAAATTTCCGCGCCCGTCGATTGCCCATGACCCCGCAAGTCCACCAGGATCACGCGAAAGCCCGACTGCGCGAGATTGATAGCCCAAGGCAGCATCGATTCCTTGCAGAGCGTGTAACCGTGGAGAATGATGATCGTGGCCGGTTCCGCCAGCGGCGAGAAACAGTCATTCGTTTGTGGCAGACCGGTAATCTCCAGCCAACACTTCCCATTGCGATTCGTGGAAAATTTCGATTCCATTTTCATGTGATAATCCCCGGCCGGCAAATGCGCTATTTTCAACTTCGCTTCCGGCGGCCCCACCGGCACGGACAGAAACGTGACCTGACAGTTGCTTTTCGCAAACGACGTTACCTTCCAGAAAAAGGTTAGCGTCTTCTCATCCAACAGAACGTTATGCGTATTTGGCGCCGACACAATCCGGTTCGCCGCCATCTCCGACAAGCGACAACCCGCCACCAGCATCAGCAGCAGTAACGGTAATAAAAATCGGAAAAACCTCTGCAATATTCCAAGGCGCATTGGGTTTTATTTATACAATCAATCAGACAGCGTCCACTCTGGAATTTTTCCCCTCGCAATTCGGCTCCGTATTACTAAGAGACCACCCACTACCTGACCATCGAAAAAATAAAACAGGCCAACGAAACCTTGGTCGCCTACGATTTCAGCCATTGAACCTGGAGGGCGGACATACCACACGCCTCCCCTCTTGGATGCCAGTTTACAAAAGATTTTAGTTTCATTTTAGTGTCGACCACACCCTAAATAGAAATCACTCACATAAAATTGCCAGAGGTGAGGAACCAGAATGAACGCATTTCCAGTATTAGCAACCGAGCGTCTGATCCTGCGGGAGATTATTTCCGAAGATACGCCTGAGGTATTTGGAATCTTCTCCGATCCAAAGGTGATGCTTTACTACGATACCGAGGCACTCACCGAACCGAAGCAAGCGTTGGAAGTAATAGCCAGGTTCACAGATCGACATCACAAGGAACTGGGAATTCGCTGGGGAATTACCTTGAAGCAGTCTGGAAAGGTATTGGGGACTTGCGGCCTGATATGGAAGCCGCACAATCATTCGGCAGTTTTGGGTTATGACCTTGCCGCCGGATTCTGGGGAAAGGGCATAATGGCCGAAGCGTTGAAACCCGTGCTGACCTACGCCTTCGACCATGAAGTGAATCGGGTTGAAGCCATGACACACCTGGCAAATACAGCCTCCCAAAAAGTACTTACGAGATTGGGTTTTCGGGCAGAAGGCATTTTGCGTGATTACTTTTATTTCAAGGGAAAATTTTTCGACTTGAACTGCTTTTCATTGCTGAGAACGGACCTTGAAACAAAATCCCTCAAGCCCGGTTAATTCGTCCGCTCTTTTGGCAGAAGCCCCAAACTCCGCACCCGCCCCAAGGACGTGTTCTCCTCAGCGCGCCGGGCCCGTCAGCGAAGGCAGGTCATTCATTCAAGCTCCAGAGGAGCGCCATGTTTATAGAATCTCCACCTTGTAAATGACCAAGCTCCATCGGAGCGGCATGTACCTTTCCTGCTAATCAGCTCCGTATCGCTAAAACCTATTCCCGTAGGAGACGAGGTAACGAGGCTCTAACTTTTCCTCTCACCTGCACCGAGATTAGATAACGCGATGAATATCTTCAAATCGCGATGCAACTACAGGACCCGAGTATCCAATCAATTTAAGAAAAAGGATGTTAATACCTCCCGCGATACGGGATTGGTTTAAAATGTATTCTGTTTGCCTTGATTCCTGCTGGCCATTTGGAAATTTACCGTGCGCGAGTTGCGGTCGTTCTTTCTTCCATGCTTCAAAATGCATGGACATTTCTTTCAAACCAAAATGGTTAATTATTGCAGTGTACTTATCTCCGGATTGAACAGCCTTCATACTTGAAAGAATTCTACAAATACGGTCATACGGATCACCTTGTCTCACGCTTTTCTTCTTCACTTCTGTGCTAACCTCATTCTTGGCTTGTTGAAATAGCTGTTGTTCGTGCTGAGTTGCGGTTATTTGGGGCGAGAGATACTCGAAAATAAGGTCAAGCAGTTTTTCAAATACAGAACATAAAGCAAGGCTTCGAATATCAAAATGCACAGCAGACGCTCCTGCTTCTCGCGCCATGAATAACAAATAAGAAATCTTTTCGGACAGATCGGTATTTTGCTCGAAGAATTTAGCGGCAAGTTTGATTGAAGCACCAACGGTTCCCGTTGTCTCCTTAGGCAGCATCGGCATGGAAGAAAATGGAGCGTGGATGGTCTTCTTTATTCTGTTGGGAGGAAAAAAGCGGTCAGTCATTTTCTTACCATTCGACCAATAAATTATTCTATATGGCCAAGCGTTCTTTCCATGCACAAACCCAATAGAATGCTGCAAGCCTTCGAAAAGATTCCAATCTTTTTCAACATTTCCGGAATTCCAGGTTGATTTAGACCGTAGGCAAATGTGTAAATCGGATCCTTCATTTATAAGTCCGAAATCATAATTGTCTGTCGAATCCATGAAAGTGTTCAGCGTTGACTGTGAAGAATGACCAAAGAAGTCGTTTGTAGATACGCTTTCGGTCCCACCATTACAGAAAAGAAGTTTGTAATCTGCGCAATAGGCATGGAACTCAACTTCGCAACCTCGATTAGGCGCTTTGTGATCTGGATTTATCGCTTTGAACGCTGCTTCTTTTTCTATGCGTGAAAGGGCATCAAAACCAGTCGGAATAAGTTCTATGCAGTCAGGATGAAAATGAAAGGTTTTTGTTTCGTTGAAAATGTGTTCCTCGGCTGCTGGAAAGAGGCCAGGGCATTTGAATTCTAAACAATTATTAATTTTGCCCGTCATTACCCAAGTGTCGCTCTGATGGAAAACACCGATTCGCTTTAAACCAGCGCTTGCGGTCATGCCGAGATTCAGCTGCAACTCAAATTCATTGTTTTTTAGAAGCAACAGTCCATGGCCAAAAAACTGCTCACTACCAGTTTCAATTTTAATTTCATCAACGCGCAGCTTTTCTTCCCCCTTTCTAACAAGTTCTCCAAATGTGTCTGGACTCATGTTAGGACGATGAACAGAAACCACATTCATTTCAAGAGTATGTTAAAAGCTAAAGATGAATTTCGGATACCAGCTCAATAATGGCGACATTGCGCAGAAGACGCATGCGGTTATCACGGACTCGCAGAGAGTAATAGTTTCACTTTAAGTTCGACTGAAGAGATAACGTTTTAAGTGCGTCATACAGTGATGCAACGGACATTTCATAGGGCAAGGCGCAGACAGACCGGGACGGATGGCTTCACGTTGATCGAATTGTTGGTGGTGATTGCCATTATCGCGATTCTGGCGGCGCTGCTGCTGCCCGCCTTGTCGATGGCCAAGCAGAAAGCCATGGCGGCGCAGTGCCTGAGCAATCAAAAGCAACTGTCCATGGCTTGGGCGATGTATTGCGATGCCAACGAGGAACGGATGCCGAATTTCAATACCGTGCCCAATGCCGCGGGAGACCGGCCCTGGCTTTATCGTCCGCTGCCCGTGGCGCCGATCATTCCTCCAACTGCGAGCGCACAGGAGGCCCAGGTGTTGATCGACATGGAGGGTTATCGGCAGGGATGCCTCTTCGAGTATGCGCCGAACCCAAGCATTCTTCACTGTCCGTCGGACAATCGTTTCAACAAACCGGTGGGTGCGGGGTTTGCCTATGGCAGTCTGTCGCCGGTGGCGTCCCTGAACGGGGAAAAACCGGAGCTTTACAAGCGCACCGAACTGGAACATCCGAGCGACAGATTTCTGTGGGTGGAAGAAAACGATTCACGCGGAGAGAATGGGGGCTCGTGGGGTTTTAAATCGTCGGGGCCGCCGGCTTTCCAATTGTCCCAATTGGTTGATTCGGGGGCGGTGTTTCATAATACCAGCGGGACCTTTAGTTGGGCCGATGGCCATGCCTCCAATCATAAATGGCTGGATGCGGTTGCGATTTCCTTTGCGGCGAGCACGGATCCAAAAAAATACTCGAGCGCTCCGGCTTTTGCGCAAGCTCCGCGTGACGCGCTGTTTCTGGCTCAAGGTTACGCCACGTCAAATAACCCATAGCTGTTTCGGCATCAGCTCCTCAACGGGGACTTTCTTCTTTTTCAAGAAAGACACGTCTGGGTATTTGCTCAACCTTGGGCCACTCGGTCATTCTGGGAGGAAGCTCTCCAAATTCCCATTTGTAAGCTGCCCACGTCTGGCGTTTATAACTCAAATAAGATGCATTAAATATTTGGCCTTTGAAATCGCCGGTAAGCCCTTCCACTTTGACGGTGTAACTTGTATCATTTCCATGCTGCCAGGAAGAATTAAAGTGCTTTTCCAGTGAAGCTAATTTGAAGGAGACTCCCGCAGGAATATAAACCAGAGTCTTGTTAAAGTTGGTGGACCATCGCTTTAACGACTCCAATTCATCACCCCATTCGGTTCTAAACTCCCCATTCAGAACACAAATGGGTACAACGGACTTATACCGATCGCCAACCTTGTGGTCGCCCATTTTGGACACGACCTTGTCGTTTGACGAGGCGCAACCAACCAGGGCTAGGAGAACAAAACACCACAACGGCCATTTCATATTTCATCCTGTATAGTGCATGCGGGCGTCATTGCAAGCCTCGCCGACTGAGTCGCAAGGCACGGAAAGTCGCACCGTCAAAGCGTAGTATAGCCCGCCGGGAAACCGCCCCAGAGGACAGCCGTATAATAATAAAAAAAGTCATTAACACACTCGATTCGCGCCAACGGGGCGAGCGGCAGGTAGATGAGGTTCACCTCATCGGGCAGATAGGCGGGATGAAGACCATCGTTGGTCGCCCACGCGATGGGACCGGTGCTCAGCACATACAGCGGAAAGACAATGGCGAACCAAACCAGCGATTTTTTCAAGCGACGGCGGCGGACAGATGGACTTGGGGTTTCGGTTCTCAGTTCGTGAAAACCGTATCCTAAATGTCGGATGGCAAGCAACTACACACGGGCTAAACGATTTTACTGCCGGTGCAATCGGTAGAAAGCAGCAGCATTTGCCGGACTGTTGGCAGCCACAAACTGATCGCCCTTTTAAGTCTCAATCGGCGTCGGGGCGCGGCGAACCTGGGTTGGCCGTCTGGCCCGTTGCCAGCGCAAGATGCTTCCGCCGAATGATTCCGCAAGGCGTGCCACCGCTTTTTCGGTATTCATTCCCCATTTTAATATACGAACCGCCGGTTTGTTTATTAATTTCATCTTGCGAGCCGCGATCCTAGCCTCGTTGCGTTTTGGCAGGGAAAGCCTTTGGTTTTTGTAGATAATCCCACATTTTTTGCTTCTTCAAAAAAAATTCAAAAAACATTGCGTAGTTAAATAGCTACGCATATATTTGTAGTCACATAGCTACACAATGAATTTAAGACGAGACGTATTTCAAGCCATGGCAGACCCGACAAGAAGGGCCATACTTCTGCTGGTTGCTTCGCAATCCATGACGGCCGGGGCCATAGCTGCAAACTTTGACACTGCCAGACCGACAGTTTCAAAACACTTGCAAATACTCACTGAGTGCGAATTGCTTAAACAGGAGCAAAACGGCAGGGAAATTTACTATCATATTAATGCAAAAAAAATGAAAGAGGTAGCCGACTTCATTGAGCCATTCCGCAAAATGTGGGAAGACCGATTCAACAAGTTAGAAACAGTAATGAAAAAATATAAAAGCAAATAACATGGAACAAAAAACAAAAATCAATACCGAAGACGGCAAACAGGAATTAGTGATTACAAGGGAATTTGATCTGCCATTGGAATTACTTTTTAAAGCATATGTAGAGCCCGACATTGTCGAGCAATGGATGGGAACGAAAGTGCTGAAACTCGAAAGTAAAAAGCACGGCAGTTACCAATTTGAAACAACCGATCCTCGGGGAAACAAACACGGATTCAACGGGGTGATCCATGAGTTTAGCCCGAACCGGAAAATCATCCGGACATTTGAAATGGAGAATACACCTTTTGGCGTCCAGCTTGAGTCCTTAGAATTTGAGAAACTCACTGACGACACCAGCAAACTCAATATGCATATAGTATATAGATCAGTCGCGCTCAGAGACCAAATGCTGCAAATAGGTTTTGCTCCAGGCATAAATATGGCACACAACCGATTGCAAGACATCGCAAGCAAATTAAAATAACACCTCATGACAAAGAATAGAATGAATCCTGTTGATGTATATTTAAGCAAAGCCAAAAAGTGGCAGGCAGAATTCAAGAAATTGAGAAGGATCATTCTTGACTGTCCGCTCACCGAAGAATTGAAGTGGGGTAAACCTTGTTACACGTTTCAGAACAGCAATATACTTATAATACAAGGATTCAAAGAATACAGTGCGCTTATGTTTTGCAAAGGCGCCTTGTTAAAGGATCCCAAAGGAATTCTAATCCAACAAACGAAGAATGTGCAGGCAGCTCGCCAGATTCGGTTCACCAAGGTTCGAGAAATAGTTGAGATGGAACCCGTCTTGAAAGCCTATATTCATGAAGCCATTGCAGCGGAAAAAGCCGGTTTGAAAGTAAATTTTAAAACGAATCCGGAACCTATTCCCGAAGAACTTCAAAATAAACTGGATGAAATCCCTGCCTTGAAAACTGCTTTTGATGCACTGACGCCGGGACGGCAAAGAGGATACATCCTTTATTTTTCTGCACCCAAGCAATCCAAAACTCGGGAGTCAAGGGTTGAAAAAAGTATGCCGCAAATTCTCAATGGAAAGGGATTAAATGATTAGTGACGCCACCAAACGTTCGATACTTCGCTGGATTCACATCGTCTTTGGCATTCCGATACTCGGTTATATTTATAGTCCGTTTGAAGAAATTCCAAACTACGCCCCCGCTGTTCGGTTTATCTTCCTTCCTGTAATTGTCCTTTCGGGACTTTGGATGTGGCAAGGCCATGTCCTTCGACGACTTATTTCGAAAAGATCGGACTAACACGACACAGCATTAAAAAGGAAACCTATATGAAAGACGTTGAAACAAAAACGAAGTTGCCACCAGAACAACGTGAAGAACTCCTCAGCGCGTTGAAAGCCCGTTTTGAGAAGAACATGAACCGCCATAAAGGTCTTGAATGGGCTAAAGTACAAGCAAAGCTGGAAGAAAATACCGAAAAACTGTGGTCACTCAATGAAATGGAAAGAACTGGCGGTGAACCGGATGTTGTTGGTCATGATAAAAAGATGGGTGAACACATCTTTTTTGATTGTTCAGCGGAAAGTCCCAACGGCCGCAGAAATGTTTGTTACGACCGTGAAGCGCTGGATTCAAGGAAAGAACATAAACCAGAAAATAACGCTATTGAAATGGCCGCGGCCATGGGCATTGAGCTTTTAACGGAAGAACAATATCGAGAGCTGCAGAAACTTGGAAATTTCGATACGAAGACGTCGAGTTGGGTGAAAACACCTTCTGATATTAGAGAACTCGGCGGCGCCCTCTTTTGTGATCGCCGCTTCGGCCGCGTCTTCGTGTATCACAACGGTGCGCAGTCTTACTATAGCGGCAGGGCGTTCCGTGGCTCGCTAAGGGTCTAAATTTGGACTTTGAATTTTTTCACCCTGGAGTCCTCGTGTAGTTGAAGACTTTAAGAATTGCTTTCAGATCCCTGTCGATTGTGAAATCGATAGAGAATCAGTGAAGGATTTGGTCCGGCCAGACTGGCCAATCTGGATTAGTCTCCCTCGAGTTTTTTAGATCCCCGCGAGCAATTCTGATTGCGTTCCCCATTCACACACCCACCCGTCGGCAGTTCATCAGCGTTTGAGCAGGAACTAATCGCCCGCTTCGAGATCGCGTTTGAGCATTTATTCCCGCAAGCCGGAGCCGATCACCTTGAAATAGTCGGCCATGGGCCGCTCCGGATCGCCGGGCAACCCAGTGCCACTTGCAACCGCCGCACGGACTAAACGATCTTACTACCGATGCAATCGATAGAACGCGGCGGCATTTGCCGGACTGTTGGTAGCCACAAATTGATCGCCCGAAATCACCACGCCATTGGTTTGCGGAATCCACTGCGCGCCGGGCGACAGATTGTGTGCGCTTTCGAGCACGAAGCCACTGGCGGACACCGGCCAGGAGAAAATGATTTGATTCGCTGACAGGGTAAGCTGCAACGTCGGCGGCACAATTCGCTCGGTGCGAATGGTGTTGTTGCCCAAATCGGCTACGTAGAAATAACCCGCGCCATCCAGCGCGACACCGGCAGGGAAATAAAACCGCGCGGCGTCATCCGTGCCGTCGGCATTGCCCGCGTTTCCCGGCAATCCGGCGACCGTGGTCACCACCCGGTTCGTTCCGCTGGCGGAAATTTTCCGAATGGTTTGGTTGCCGGAATCCGCCACGAAAAGGTTGCCCGCGTTGTCGGCCAAAATCCCCTGCGGCTGAAAGAACCGCGCGGCGCTGTTCGTCCCGTCGGCATTTCCCCAAACACCCGCCAGCCCGGCAATCGTGCTGACCAATCCACCCGGCGTGATCTTGCGAATAGTGTGATTGCCAAAATCCGCCACGAAAAGATTGGTCGCGCCATCCACGGCGATTCCCGATGGCCGGTTGAATCGTGCCTTGCTGTTCGTGCCGTCCGCGCTCCCGGCATTGCCGGCCAATCCCGCCAGCGTGCTGACTGCTCCCGCCGGTGTGATTTTGCGAATCGTGTGATTCCACGTGTCCGCGACATAAACATTGCCGGTGTTGTCCACCGCGAGACTTTGTGGCTGATAAAAGTTCGCGTTGGTTCCCGTGCCGTCGAAGCTGTTAAAATTTCCGGCTGAACCTGCGAGCGTGCCCACGACTCCAGTAGGCGTGATTCTCCGAATCGTCGCATTCGCGGTGTCCGCCACGTAGAGAAAACCCGCGCCGTCCACGGCGATTCCCTGCGGACCGTAAAATCGTGCGTTCGTTCCCACACCATTCGCGCTGCCAAAGTTTCCGGCGCTCCCCGCAAACGTGCTCACGAAACCGTTCGTCGTGATTTTCCTAATCGTGCTGTTCTCCGTGTCGGCGACATAGACATTACCCGCACTGTCCGCCGCGATGCTGTTCGGATGCCGGAAGCGCGCGCTGCTGCTGAGGCCGTCTTTGCTCCCCGGCGCGTCATGACCGGCCAGCATGTTAATCGTGAGCGGCTGCGCGTGCGCGATCGCCATCGATATCAGCAGTACGCCGCCAGCGAACAAATTTTTAAATGAGATTGTGTTCATCATTTCAATCCCAGTTCGGGCGATAGACGATGCCGTTGGAATTTGTGCCGCCCCGCCCCGCGACAAAAGCTTGCAGGGTGTAAATTGCGCCTGGCTTGCGCGCGGGCAGTCGCAAAACGTACGCTGGTTTGACCGGCGTGGCACCGGTAAACCCGGCGTGTGTGTCGCGATCCAGCTCAACTCCATTCTCCAACAACGCCGCCCAGGCGATATCCAGACCATGCGCTCCCGTTTTCCAGCAGAAACTCAGGTCAATTTCACCGGCAGTCGTGACGCTGGAGGTAATGTCCCAGGAGAGAACAGAATAGCTGGTCGAGATTTGCGTTTGTGCCCACGCAGCGATTTGCGGCGGCTCCATGCTCCGGTTGTAATTCACGCCCATTTGTGTGAGCCGTTGTTTATGAATCACGAGGCGATTGGTGAAGTTCGTGAAATCTTTCAATTCGGGCGACGTCCAGTTCACTTCAGCCAGCGCGCACAAACGCGGGAACATTTTGAACTCCATGTTCAACCTGGATGGAATGAATTCACCCCAGCTATTCCCCTGCGCGCCAAGGATGTAATTCGTGTATGCCGCCGGGAGGCTCGCCGGAACCGGCTCAAAATTGTAGGCCGTGCTCAGCTTCACGGTTCCGCTCTGGCTTGGCGGTTCGTTGGACCACGTCATGCTGGGGTTCTCGACGAAGTTGATGTAGCAAGCCGATGTCGGGGTCATGATGGCGTATTGTTGATTCGCCGCGGCCTGTTGCGCGCTGCCTGACCCGGTTATCCAATCCATTACCACCGCGTTCGTGACCAATCCGCCATTCATGATTTCACTCCAGCCGATCATCGTGCGCCCCCGGCTCTTTATCCAATTTGCGATTTGTTGTGTGAAATAGCCCTGGTATTGCTGCATTGAAGTAATCCCGAGACTACTCATCAACTGCTGATCGAGCGAATGCTGTTGCCAGTTATAAAAACTCACTTCGTCTCCGCCAATGTGAACATAGGGGCCGGGAAAAAGATCGATCACCTCCGTCAGAACGTCCTGAAGAAATGCCATCGTTTCCGGCCGCGCCGCGCAAAACACGCCTCCCGGATTGGAGTTCGTGATGTCGAGACTGCCGGGCGGGCGGGCGCACGTCGTACAACCACACCCGAATTGCGGATATGCCCTAAGCGCCGCCGACGAATGGCCAGGCATCTCGATCTCCGGCACGATGGTGATATGCCGTTGCGCCGCGTAGGCCACGATCTCGCGAATATCTGCCTGCGTGTAGAAACCGCCGTAACGGCCATCATCGCCGTAAGCTGTGCTCGAGCGGGGATTGAGGCCGAAATTAACGTCGGTCCGCCATGCGCCAACCTGGGTCAGCAACGGCCATTTCAAAATTTCAATGCGCCAGCCCGCGTCGTCATCCAGATGCCAGTGAAACATGTTCAATTTGTGGAGCGCCATCGCATCGAGGAATTGTTTGACCTCGTCCTTGTTGAAGAAATGGCGGACGCTGTCGAGCATCCAGCCGCGCCAGGGAAAGCGGGGCGCGTCCTGGATATAAACGCACGGAATGGTCCACGGCACGCCAACAACGGGGCGCGGTGAAAAAATTTCGGGCGGCAGCAATTGCAAAAGCGATTGCACCCCGTAAAAAACTCCCGCCGAAGCTGGCGCACGGATGACGACCGAGTTGGTCGCCACGGTCAGCTCGTACCCTTCCGCGCCAAGGCTGGCGAGGGCGCTGTTTGTCGTGAGCAGAATCGCCTCCGCGACTGGCGCGACCCCGGAGTTCGTCGCGATTTGGAATCGGTAGCCGGTGGATCTAAAAAGTTGCGCCGCGAGATATTCACCCGTTTCCCGCGACGCCCCGTCCACGAGAATTTTAGTCACCGCCGGTGCGGGCGCACCCAGTATCAATTGCGCCGGACAAAGTGTGAACGTGCCCGTCTGCACCTGCATCTGTTGCGGCAGTGGAACGAGCGCCGGAGGCGTGGCGAAGACTGTCACTGCCCAAAACCAGATCGCGATGATGGAAATCAGGGGCTTCATCAAAAAATGCTGACTGATTTGAGCATATTGTCTCCGCGAATAAAAAGATGCTAGCGCGTTGTTGGAATGAAAGCAAGTTGACAGCCCACAGGAATGCGGGAAAAAGTTGGCAGCTCACCAGCGTTTGAGCAGGAACCAATCGCCAGCTTCCAGATCGCGCTTGAGTAGATATTCCCGCAAGTCGGAACCAATCACCTTGAAGTAGTCGGCCATGGGCCACTCCGGGTTGCCTGGCCCCTGATACCAGCGATCCTCAACCTGATCGATTTCGATCCACCGACCTTCCCAAAAGAAGCGGCATGGAGTTTGATCGGTCTCCCCGACCACTTCACTTTCAACTTGAACCGGGATTAACTGCATGGAGCACTGAAGGCAAATGGCAGGCACACTTGCCCGTGACCTGTTTCTTCTCCTTAAAAAACTTATCCGAATAGATTATTTGTCAAGCGCAGGCCCCTGTACCAGCTAATGGCCAACCCTCGCCACCAATCAAAGTGGCTGCAATCGAAGCGCGGAGCGTAGCGCATGGTTAGGTGGCCATTTTCTGTTTCTCTTCCTCATAAGTCTTCCGTGTCGCCGTATCACCTGCAAACAGTTTTTCCCAAAATTCCCGTGGTGGTAACCAGCTTGCCGGAGAAAATGCGATCCCACCGTCATACTGACTGACAATCCAGTTCGGAGGAATCTTATTGGAAACAATCTGGAACTGGGTCGATAAAATCAACCACGGCTTCCCATCATCACACTCAATACGGTACCAGCACATGCTGACGCGGTGATCAAAAGCTACTTCAAGCACATCGTAAGATTTGCCGACGGTCAGTCGCTCTTTATTTGCCGTTGGCGGTTCATCGTGGGCCAACTCATTAATGATTTTCCTGCATTCAACTTTCATGAGGTCGAAACAGCCTGACAGATAATGGGCGGAGCTTTATGCTGCCTATCCTTTTTCATAAATTCAGCTTATCGGGTTGAGGAGAAAAGGCCAGCCCCATTGCTGAGACTGGCCCATCACGTAGAAAACAACCCTCACCTAAGGATCGCTTTGAATCAGTATTGCAGTTTATATCATTTTGTATTGTCGGAAATTATCCTACGCCTGCAGGGAAACAAAAACACGCCCGCCTTGCCTGAAATAATATGTAAAGCATGCTTGACATATGACAAGCATGCTTTACACTGCTTACATGAATGATAAATTGAATGTTCCTGATGAAATCTGGCTCGGGAAAAAGGATTATTCCTTTCGCACTGATTTCACTGTGAATCGTTGGATGTTCGTGGCGTTGGTCCTTTCGGCCCTCAGTGATGTGTTTTTTCCTCATCAAATAAGCCAATGGCCCGCCACCCTGCGGGCGGTTGTCGCCCTAGCCCCGTTCCTCGCCATTTTATTTTGGATTCGTAGCGTGAGGCGCTGGATTGGCGGCATGGACGAGTTGCATCGCCGGATAACCGTTGCCGCATGTCTCTTTGCCACCATCGCGACTTTCTTCGCGGTCACCGCCTGGCAGACGCTGGATAAAACCGGCGTTTGGCAATCCATTTACCAAATCACCCATCTGCATCTCGGCTTAAACCCCGCCGACCTGTGGCTGATACTGTCGCAGGTCACATTTTTTTACTTTCTCGGCTACGCCCATTTCAATCGTCGCTACCAATGAAAAATCAACTGCGCGAATTGCGGACCGCCAAGGAATGGTCGCAGGCCGATCTGGCCGATAAACTCGGCGTCTCGCGGCAAACCGTGAACGCCATCGAAACGGAGAAATATGATCCCAGCCTGCCACTGGCTTTCAAGATCGCCAAACTCTTCAAGCGCCCCATCGAAGAAATCTTCACCGTCGATTAAACCTTCGGACGCAACAACGCACGGCGCGCTGGGACAGACGCGCTCTACCAATCTTTTTCGGAGGGCCAAGCTCCCGCAGCAACGCCACAAAATTTCGCCGATTGCCCTGTCAGACAAATTAAATTTGTCTAATTTACCATTTTGGTTCATCTTATTACCAGTGATGGTTTTAAATCGCGACCTTCATCGCGAAACCATCACAACCGTTCGATGGCCATGAGCAAATCCGCTAAAAAGGCCTTTTATGTGCTGATCGCTGATGACTCAGCCGATGATCGCTTCCTCCTGCGAAATACCATCCGTCGCGCCGGTCGCCTGCAAATTGTTGGCGAAGTTTCTCATGGCGCTGAAGTAATTTCTTATTTGGAAGGCTGCGCCGAATTTGGAGACCGCCATAAGTTTCCCCTCCCCGACCTGCTATTGCTCGATTTGAAAATGCCGAACAAGGATGGCTTTGAAGTTTTGAAATGGCTTAAGGAACAATCATTTCCGAAACTCACCGTTGTCGTGCTGACCGACTCGATGCACTCAGAGCACATCAAACGCGCGCTGGATTTGGGCGCTGATCTTTTCCAGGTAAAACCTCGCACAAACGACGATCGCCTGACCCTGCTGCTGGCGCTCGAAGATCATCTGCTCCAAGCTGCCCTGACGGATACGCCCAGCACGCGTGCCGGTCATACAACCCAGGCTTATGCCTGAGTTCGGTTTTCTTACTTCGCGTCCGCGCTCTTTTCCGGCATTGCCACCAGCCACTCAAAGGAAATTTTCACTTCATCGCCGGTCTTGATTAATCCCAACCCCAACGACGGTGCGGGCGGCGTGACTTTATAATCCGTCATTTTAAGCGGGGTTGCGCCAATTACCTTCAACTTGGTTTTATCGACGCTCTCCACCGTCACCGGCATTGAAATTTTATTGGTAACCCCGTTCACGGCCAACTCGCCCTTGGTATCAAATTGCAATGGCGTGCCCGCCGCATGCGGTTCCTTCAAGGTCATCTCCGTCAAATGATATTGGATCTTCGGATGCTTGTCCGCATTCATCGCCTGCTGCATCACTTCGTCCATGCCTTTTTTGCCGCTCTTCACCGAACGCACCGGAACCGAACTCTCGACGTGCGCCTCCAGCTTGCCGTCCTTGGTTCCCGCCACCGCCGCCTGTGAAGGGTCGAGCACCACACCTTTGGGCAATTCCATATAGCCGCCGATGATCTGCCCTTCCATGGTCCAATCATGGATCGTCGAGGTTCCTTCGATCTTCACCTTGCTGCCAGGACGCGCATCATAACGCACCCATTCCTCCGCGCGCGCGGAAGCTGCGAGCATCACGACACCGGCAAGAGCCGCCACCGTGCGCGCGCCAAAGACCGAATTCTTAAAAGCAGTATTCATCATAAAAGCTGTTGATTGGGCGTTGAATATTCTTACAAATTTAGCGGACTAAATCTCAAACCATTCCTTTTGCATGGAAACCTTCTGGCCTTTGCTGATGGCTTCGTTCGCCTTGATGACGCTGACCGTTGCGGCAAAGCCTTCGCGATACCCCGCTGCGGGCAACCGGCTCTTGGAAAGGCCCGCCAGATGTTCCCGCAACCCATCGGTGCTATCACCGTAGTTCGAAACAAAATCCTCCACACCGGTCGTCACCACGTTGCTGTTCTTGACGAAGGCTTCGAGCGCGTAATGCAGTGCGGTTTCAGAAAACGGCACCACCTCCGTCGCCTTGTTTTGCAGCGCCACCAGCTTGGTCGCATTAGCCACCAGCGCGATGCCCGTCTCCTGGTAAAATTGGTCCTTGCGCGCGTACACTTCCCAGCCAAGCAACGGGGAGTCCGCTTCCTTGAACATCCACGCCTTGTTCCCGCGCATCATTACCGCTGCGTCGGTCCCGTAAATCATGTCGTAATCTGCGTCGAACGAATTCGCCAATGTGCAATCGTACGAAAGATTCACTCCGCTTGGAAATTCGAAAACTGTCTGAATGGTATCGGCCACGTCGCGTCCATCATTCCACTGCAAGATGCCGCCGAAGCCACCCACCGCCGTCGGTTGTCCGCCGATGAACCAACTGATCAAATCCAATTGATGAATCCCAATCTCGCCCACCAAGCCAATGGACTGGTCTTTGCGCAAACGCCAATTGATTTCCGTTTCCCGCTGCGCATTCGGCGACGTCCGCCGCCAGCTTTCCTTCTTGTGCCATTGGGAACGCGCCATGATTGTCCGGCCCATCGCGCCGCTACGAACGAACTGCAACAGGAAATGACGTTGCGGATCTGACCGCATTTGCAAACCTGATTGAAAATTCAATTTCACCGCTGCTTTCGCAGCTTTGGCAATCGCCTGTGCATCTTCCACTGTCGTTGCCAGCGGCGCTTCGCAATAAACATGCTTCCCCGCCTTCAAGGCCGCTTCCACGATTTCGCGGTGCAGGTAGGATGGCGTTGCGACAATCACGCCCTGCACATCCTTTTGTTCCAGCAGCTTTTTATAATCGGTGTAGGTCTGTGCCTTGGGCGCGGCTTCCTTCGCGCGACGCAAGAATGGCTCGTACGTATCGCATACCGCCACGACCGGCGCATTCGGCAACAAAGCCAGTGTCTGCAACACTTCGCGACCCCAAATCCCGCAACCGATTAACGCGCAATTTAATGGCGCGCCAACCGTGCTGTAAGCTGTTGCTGGTGCCGCATTGGTTTTGTCCTCGGCTTGGAGCGGTACTCCGCCCATAAGCACCATCAATGCGCCGAAAGAAGATGCGCCCTTGATAAATTCCCGCCGGTTCCAATCGTTCTGGCCATTTTGGCCCGTGCTGCCTTCGTCGTTATTCATAAAGCGGTTTGATATTTAACACTGGTTGGGCCTCGTACCAAGCAATAATACCAGCCTGAGATCGCTGATGACGCATTACGATACACCCCATTCGGATTCACCAGAATGAACATTCCTTCAAAAGTCTGGTCAAACGCAGCCATGGAACCTAACCCAACTATTTTTCATGCTTTGCATTCGCCCCCTGCGCGGATCTGCTGCTGGCGGCTTCTTTTTTTCTTATTGCTGACCGGTTTGCCTGTCTATGGAGCCGATTCCGTCCGCAAGGTCAAGTTCAGCGGCACGCCGGAACAACCGGGGTTGGCCGAACACGCCCGCCAGATCGGCAACGAATTTTATCCCAAAATCCTCGCACTCTTCCCGGATGACGCTCCCAAAGTGGCCCAACAGTTCGACATCATTTTCAAACCTCTCAAGTCCCATAACTCGGGCGAGACGTATGCGAGTCGCGCAAAAATTTATCTCAATTCGGATTACCTGACCAACAATCCGGCTGCACAGAATTGGATCGGAAACAATATCACGAACTTCGACAAGGTGTTCATTCATGAGATGGCGCACATGACTCAACAGTATAAAACCGGCGCCCGCATCCCCTTTTATTGGGAGGAGGGCATGGCCGATTATGTGCGCTTCAAGTTGGGCTACACGAATGGTTGGGAATGCGCGGAATGTTCCGCGGAGTATCCACATTACATTTCGGGTTATACGTGCATGGGCGCTTTCCTGTTGTATATCGACGCCACCTGCGGCCCGAAGGTCATCCGCCAATTGCACACGGAACTGCGCCGCGGTTCGTATTCCGATGCGTTTTTTTCCAAAACCACCGGCCGGAGTTTGGATGCCTTATGGGCCCAATTCCAGAATACGCCCACCTTCACGCCGGTGGCCGCTCAAGCAAACCAAGTGCTCAAAGAAATTGGTTATTTGGACGGAAAACCTCCCAGGGATGTGAACGCCCGTTTCAAAACTTATGTCCGGGAGCATGGTGACCCGGATGTGATACAATTTTTCAAATATGTCGATGCACTCCCTGCCAAAGACATGTATGGCCGATCGCTTAAAGAAATTCAGAATCAACTCAGAATCTACCTTTACTTCACCCAGCCGGGAGGTGCTCCGGAAGCATTATTGCGGAAAATGCTGAAGCAGGGGGAACTGCCCGGCTTCGCCAAAGGCGATCACGGTTGGATCCATGGAGCCTTGAACCTTGGCGAAATGGATGCCCCAGCCTATCCGGTCTCCCGCACATTACGCTGCAAAAAGAACAACGAACCTTCCACCTACAATTACACTTTTGTTCGCCCCGGCAGCAACACTGCCTGGACATTGCAAAAAGCCTGGCAGAGCGACCCAGACGGGCAAGTCATTAAGGAATATTCCATTCCATGGTAAGGGATGGCATTCGGGCTAAAGGACCATTTACTCTCTTAATCCTTCAGCACCTTGACTCTCATATTCCGAAACGCCACCGGCCCATGATCTCCTTGCAACATAAACGAACCGGGGTCATTTACATTCCCATCCAGTTCACTGCCCGTCGGCTTGTCCACCAGGACGTTGTCATGCACTTTCACGCCGTTTAAAATCACCGTCACGCGATCCCCCTTCATCGTCGCTTCCACCGTCTGCCATTCGCCCGGCTTCTTCGAAATAAATTGGCTCACGGGCGCAATGTGATAAATCGCCCCGTTCCCGCCCATCTCCGGCGTGCCCTTGGCGTAGTCATCCAAGATTTGGATTTCATGCCGTCCACGCAAATAAAACCCGCTGTTGCTGTTGGTCGGCACCATGAATTCATAGCGCACCGTGAAGTCGCGGAACTTCTCATCGCTCACGAGATCGTTGCCGCCCAAATTTTTACCCGCTTCATCCGCCAGACGATTTACCAGCATCGCCTTCTCCACCGTCCAACTTGCGCGACCATTCGCGTTCCGCAAATGCCAGCCCATCAAATCCTTCCCATTAAACAGCGGCTTGAATCCCGCTTCGCTTTCCACCCCATAAACCTGCGGCTTAGCGTCGCCCTTCTCCAATCCCAATGCCCATTTGATTCCGCCCAGAATATGCGCCTGGTAAACTGCGCTCTCCCACACGTCTTCGCGATGGCCCAACTCCGTATAGAATACATTCCCCTTGCCATACTTCTTGCACCAGGCAATCGGATAATCCCCCGGTGTTCCGTAATTCGGATGTTTATCCAACGAGAGCAAACCGTGCACACGGTCCCGGAAAAAGTTCTTCTGAATATAAATTTCGTCCGTCACCACATAAGATTTCCCGATGTCTTTTGTCGCCGGGTGCTTCGGGTCTTCATTCAAACACTCCACCTGCGCCTGCGCATGGTGCGTCAGGAACTCCCCGCCAATCATGTCAATGTAAGGATCAATTCCATTCGTTCCGTGAAATGTGTCTGTCGCTGAATGCATTCCGATGAAGGCCTTGCCCGATTTGATGAAATCCAAAAACCCTTGTTTGTCCGGCAACGGCAGAATCCCCGTCGTGCTGGCAAACACCACGCCGTCATATTTCTTCAATGCTTCCGGCGTCATCTTCTGCGCCATTTCCGCATCCGTCCGCACATAATCGACCGTGAACTGTCCGCACTTCTGCGCCAATTCACCCAGCACCTTCTCCGCCGTCGGAATCGAGCTATGCCGGAATCCCTTCGTTACGGTCACGACCAGCAACTGTTTCGGCTTCGGTGCCGCCCCGGCTTTTGGGTTCGCTGCCAGCATCGTCACCAGCAGCAAGAGGCTGGTTAACCAGAAAGAAATTTGTTTTTTCATATTATTCATTATTGGCCGAACATTCATCATCCGATTAAGGGACTGTGGAAGCTGAAATAACATTCATTTTTTCCGTTCCCGTCAAGGCTGCGATTTTTTAAATTGTCGTCCTCTCGCAATAACCCGCATGGAAAGATAATAAATCGCTTTCCTGGTCGTGGTCAGTTTAATATCTCCGCCATGCAAGGTGGCATGCTGCTGCATCCGATAATTGAACGCGAATTGCGCGTGGCGCTCCGCAGGCGAGGTGCGCTCAAGTCCCATGTCAAGACCGCCCTGCTCGCCACCGGCCTCGTGGCTTTCTTCCTCATGTTTTCTTTCGTGGACAAGTCGCAATTCTGGGGGCGCAACCTCCATAAATTTCTATTCTGTATCGGGCTTTATCTTGCTCTCTTGCCGCCTCTCCGTATCAGCGCCGAACTCTTCTCCGAGGAGCGGCGCAATCAAACGCTGGAACTGCTTTATCTCACCGGCATGAACTCTGGTGAATTGTTCACCGGCAAACTCTTCGGCGGACTCCTCATCGCTTCGTGGGATCTCCTTGCGCTCGCCCCGTTTTTGGCCATCCCGTTCCTGAGCGGCGGCATTTCCCTCGATCTCTATCTCGCCACCCTTGCCTGTTTCCCCGCCCTGCTCCTTTTCGTCGTCGCCATTGGCGTTCTCGCCTCCGTCCTTTGCACCGATGACGGCGCCGCTTTCATCTTCGCTGTCATTCTCATTGTCGTTGTAAGTTTCGCCATACCCATCCCTTTCAACCTGGGCGAACTCCTCACCGGCAAAGCCTCATTTGCATCCACCTGGCTTTGCCTCAGCCCGGCTTATGGGCCATACCTTGTCGCCACCAATTTCAGCGGAGCCACACCCGCCCTGTTTTGGACCACCATCGGCATCACTTTTTTGTGGGCTTTTTTCTTCCTGCTGCTCGCCGCCCTCCTGCTGAAATATAACTGGCGCACTATTCTCCAGCCAACCGGTCAAACCGGTTGGCGCGGAATTTTTCAGAATTGGATTCATGGCACACCTGTCTGGCGCATTTCCCTGCGCGAATACCTCCTCTGGCAAAATCCCTATCAATGGCTCGTGCAACGCGACCGCCGCCCTGTCCTGCTGGCCTACGGATTCATCGCTGTCATCATTCTCCTTTGGCTCCTTGGCTGGGCCGCCTGGCCACATTATTGGCTTAACTCCGCCACTTACTTTCTCACTGCCATCCTGCTTCTTTTCGGGATCAACTATCTAATGCTCCTCGCTGCGGCCCAACGCATCGGCAACGACCGCCGTGACGGCAATCTGGAACTGCTCCTCACCACACCACTTACTTCCTCCGAAATTGTGGCCGGTCAACTGGCCGCGCTCCGGGCACAATTTAAATATGTTCGCCTGATTATTCTCGCATTATTTCTCCTCATGATGCTCGCCGGTTTGCTGAACCGCTCCTGGAACGGTTTAGCCATAGTCAGCTACCTCTTGCTTTGGTCGGGTCTCATCGTCGCGACTCTCATCAGTTCCGTGTCCGGCCTGGCGCGGGTCATGTGGGTGGCCCTGAATACGGCGCGGCCCATCCATGCGGTCTATCGAGCGCAGGGCACTCCCTTCGTATGGGTTTTGATCATTTTCAACCTGCGCAACATCCGTGGGAACTTCCTTGGCACCGCCCAGTTTCCCAGGGGCACGGTCACGGAATTCATTTTTATCCTCATTTTTGCATTCTTCGTAATCATCCTGTTTGCCGGGCGGAAGTCTAAACAACTCAGCGACGCTGCATATCGCAATCTGATCATCCGCTATCTCCACGAAATTGCGCAGGAGCCCATTCCCAGTCCAAACGATCCGCTCTTTAAAAAGTGGGACATGAATCAACCCTTCCGCAGCCGCGTCGGGCTTCCCCGCAACTTCCCGCTTAAATAGCGCCACGCTCCTTCATTTGCTCAAACTGCATACGCGTGGGTTTCAGGGTGCAAATGAACAATGTCGCTGGCCTTTTCATTTACATATGCCACAGTGCAGCCATGGATAACCTGTTTAGCAACGAACCTTTTGCGATCGCCTGCCCGAAATGTAAGAAGGAAATTATTAAGCCCCTCAACTGGTTTAAGAAAGACATTGTGAGTTGTCCCTTTTGCAAAGGCATCGTTCATACCCGGAAGTTTCGCGCAAAACTTGAAGCTGCAGAGAAAACATCCGCGCAATTTCGAAAGAAGCTCTAATGGCAATTGGCGTTATCGCTCTCCAAGTCGATTACGGCCACTTTGCTCCATGGGGACGGACCGGGGCCTGCATTGTTCCATAGTGCCTGAAACAACTCTCTGGCCGATTGTTGGCGATGTTTGTTGTATTGCCCGTCAATCCGGTGGATGTTTGACCATGAACATTCTTATCGAAGACGCAGAGAGCCTGGAATTCCTCAACAACAATGGTCAATGGACCAAAAATGTTGGCGAAGGCAAAAATTTTGCGACTACGCACACCGCTTACGACATTGCGAAAAAAGAGCCGATTCGCAAATTTAACATTGTCCGCTATTTCGCCGGGACGAAACAATTCGTGAACATGGACCATGGCAGTGGCAAGGGCAAAGCGACTGATTAATACCTAGTGATTGTCTGTCCCGCAATAAAAAGCGCTGCGAGCCTTGCTGGCTGCAGCGCACTTTCAAACAGTATCTTTAAGATACTTGCCTCTACTTCTTGGGCTTGGCGGATGACGCGGCTGTATTTTGCTTCTTCTTTTGATTCGCAGCCGTGGACTTCGTGGCTTTCTGTGAGGACTTCTTCTGAACTGACTTAGGGGATTTATCGCCCATGATTATTTATCTTTCGCTTGTTGGTTAACTCACCTTCGGCATTGATGTTTCACCGCAGGTGACTGGCAAGGTAGGCGGATTACCGCCTGGTGTAAACAACGGAAACGCCTGCCTCGGAACATTAAACCTTGCAAATCCACGGTTGGCACCCAAGCTGCTTTTGCACAAGCGCGAATCCTTTTTACTCGTATTGGGGACTCGTATTGTCACAAGAAGTTCCAAACCCAAATTGTTCTAAAAGATTATTGATATGAAATTGAGCGCAATCACGTTATTAGCCCTTGGCCTCTTCCTCACGCTGGATAGAAGCCTGGCGCAAGGCAATCTCACGCCGGCGTCCTTCCCGGCTCCCAGCATGAAGACCTTGGACCAAATCGAGCCGCGCACGCCCATCTCCTCACTTCCATTCTCCGCCAGCACCTCCGGCTCCTATTATGTGACCACCAATCTGATCTCTGCGGTTGTGCAATCCGGAATCATCATCGGTGCGGACAACGTCACGATTGATTTGAACGGTTTCACCGTTGATGGTGGATTTAACAAGACAAATATATTTGGCTTTGGCATCACCAGCGGCTCAAGTCGCACCAATATTTATGTGTACAATGGTATGATTCGCAATTGGGGCGGCGGCGGAGTTTATGCCCTTACCATTTACAACAGCCGCTTTGAGAATCTTCGCCTTTCTGAAAATGGCGTTGGCATGTATCTCGGCTCCGCCAACCAGGTGTTGGGTTGCTCCATAACGGGCACCACCGCTGCCAATACGAAAGGTATTTCTGTAGTAGATGGCTGCTTGATCAAGGATTGCATTCTCACCACCAATGTTTTTGGTATCGTTACCGGAAATGGATGCACTATCATGAACTGCACCGCGCGCGCCAATGCGTCCGGCATACAGACTGGTTTTCGTAATATTGTAAAAGGTTGCAGTGTCACGGAAAACACCGGCATTGGGATTTCTGTCGGCGGCGAGTGCCTGATTGTGGACAATATTTGCAACCGCAATGGCGGCACGGCCATCGCGGCCACTTCCACCAACAATCGATTGGATGGGAATCAGGTTCGCAATAATACTGGCATCGGCATCCAGACCTCAGCCGGCGCGGGCAACGTTGTTATTCGCAATTCATCGTCCGCAAATTCGGGGGGCAATTATAGTCCAGCCAGTGGCGTTGGTATCGCGCCCATCCAGGACCCCTCCACGGCCACCAATCCGTTCGCCAATTTCTGATCGGAAACCTTTTCCATGAAACAGATTATTTTGCTGCTCGTACTGGCGCTGGCCTCACCAGCGTGGGCTGACTCCACGATAAACGCGAGCAACCGTTATGCGTACGGGGCCAACCTTGGCTGGATCAACTTTCGCGGTGACACGACCAACGGCGCAGTCATTGGTGAATACGTCTGCTCCGGGTACATCTATTCGGCAAATGTGGGCTGGATTAATCTTGGCACCGGTTCGCCTGCTGACGCCATACAATATCAGAACAGTTCGCCGCTGGATTTTGGCGTCAATCATGACGGACAAGGCAACCTGCGCGGCTATGCCTATGGCGCGAACATCGGTTGGATTAATTTTGAAAATCAGGGCGCTCCTAAAATTGACCTCCAAACCGGCAAGCTCAGCGGTTACGCCTATGGCGCGAATGTAGGTTGGATCAGTCTCAGCAATGCGCTGGCTTATGTGCAAACAGACGTTATCGCGCCAGGACTGACCGATACCAATGGCCTCCCCTTTGCCTGGGAATACCAGAACTTTGGCGGGCCAGGCGTGGATCCCAATGCTGATCCGGATGGAGATGGCATGACCAATCTGCAGGAATATCAGGCGGACACCGATCCCAATTCCAGCCGCGACAATCTAAAAATCATCTCTGTTTCTCTTGTGACTGATTTTA
>JAQGPC010000257.1 GCA_028293285.1 Pedosphaera sp. | reverse complement strand
AGTGCGACGATTTTTAAACTACCCGCATTGCACGGTTTCAATGCGGGTAGTTTATTAGTAATGGGATTTTATTTATTTAGGTATAGGTTTTTCTGATATCCCATCTGTCTTTGCAAAAAATGTCTGTCTTTGAAGGAAATCTCGTAAATCGTCTGCATAACATTTTTCCTAGACAATTCTCCCCTTCGCCTGCGTCATTCTTCTAAACATGCCGGCAGAACGTAACTTGGAGCGACTTTATGATGAACATGCCCAGACGCTCTTTGCCTTTTTACTGAATTTTACCCGAAACGAAGCCGATACCCGCGATCTGCTTCAGGAACTCTTCATCAAACTGGCGAAACGCCCCGAACTGCTCAGCGGGGTTCGCGAAGAGCGCGCTTTCCTGATCCACTTGGTTCATAATCTTGCCATCGACCTCATGCGGCGTCGCGGCACACGTGAGAAGAATTACGAGCAACTTGCCGGGGAGATGGTTGCGATTTTCGCGCCAGCGTTGAATCCGGATGAAAAAGCTTTTCGTCAGGCGTTGACGGAAGCGTTGGGTGAACTGCCAGCGGACCAGCGTGCGGTAGTTCATTTAAAATTGTGGGAAGGGCTGACTTTTGAACAGATCGCGGAGGCGCTTGAGCTTTCGCCCAATACCGCCGCCAGCCGTTATCGGTATGGCTTAGACAAATTACGCGAGCGGTTGCGTCCACTTTATGAAGAAATCAAATGATGAGAATGCCATGAAACCAGACGATTTCGAAAAACAACTGCAGCAACAGTCGATGCGCTCTCTGCCTGTGGAATGGCGCGCTGAAATTTTGCAAGCTGCCCAGATTGCTTCTGGCTCTCGACTCTCGGCTCTCGTCTCTCGACCAAAAAGCTGGGTGTACCAGCTTTTTTGGCCTTGCCCCCAGGCATGGGCCGGTCTCGCTGCTGTTTGGCTCGCTATTTTGGGGATTAACTTTGCGAGCGGAAGTAAAACGGTGGAAGCCGCAACGGTTGCGAAATCATCGCTTCCCGCCTCGCCGGAAACCATCGTGGCATTCATGATAACAAAGGAGCAGAAACGCGAGCTGGCCAGACTCATTGAACCTTTTGAATCACAACCAGCCGAACCGCCGAAACCCACGCTTCCGCAGCCGCGCAGCGAGCGTCCTCTAACCGTAGTTATTGTCTAACTTTCATGAACGAACAACCTCCCAACATTTGGAAGCGGCAGTTCCTTCCGCAGTTAAGTGCAACGAGATTTTTCCGATGGCTTTTTAGCTGGCGAATGATTCGACGCTATCTATTTTGCCTCGCCTGCCTGGCGACCTTGATAGCCATATTTTACGCCGAGGAGAACTGGCGGGGCAGACACGCTTGGAAAAGATACCAACGTGAGGCGGAAACCCGGGGCGAAACACTTGATTGGAAGGCATTTCTTCCACCAGCGATGCCGGATGATCAAAATTTCGCCTTGGCTTCTTTTTTCGATGACAGCCTGCTGCGATGGCAGCAGAACACGAATCCTGCCGTGACCTATGACACGAATCGAATCGAAGGCCTAAACTTGAATATCTTTATCCCGAATTTAGTAGGTACCATAAAGCAAACGGATTTGCCGACTGTTTCGAATTGGAAGCTTGGGAAAAAAATAGACCTCAAGAATTGGCAGGAATATTACCGTAGGCCGAGACACTCAACCACGCCCAAGCCGGAAACCAATCAATTCCCCATTCCGTTTCCACCCAAGTCTCCCGCCGCCGATGTCCTCTTCGTGCTTGGCACGTACTCCAATGTCTTCCAGGAATTCCGGCTTGCTGCCCAACGTCCGAGCGCGCGCTTTCCCATCAATTATGAAGATACCTTTGGAGCCCTATTGCCCCACCTCGCCAAACTAAAACAAACGAGTCAGTATCTCGAACTATTGGCTGAGGCAGAACTGGAAGCCGGGCATTCCCTGCAAGCTGCCGAGTACCTGGACCTGACTTTTTATCTAACCGAATCCATCAAATCTGAATCCACCCTCGTCTCTCAATTGGTGCGGTTGGCCATGTTTGATATTGCGCTTAGCTCCATCTGGGGAGGCATGGCCGACCATCGCTGGACCGAGGCGCAATTGCATCACTTTCAGGAAAAAATGGAGTCCATGGATTTCCTTGCTGATTTTCGCATGGGCATTGCCGCCGAACGCGCCATGGATGTGAAAATGTTGGATGACTTAAACTCCGCACGTAGCGGAACTTTCATGGCCCTAGATATTCGTTTTGTACCGAGTGGCTGGTTTGATCGCAACAAGCTGGTCTGTGCGGAATTGTTGCAGGAAAAGCTGCTGACAGCCATCCAGCCCAAAACGCAGCGTGTGGATTTAAAACTTGCCGATTCCATGGAGCAGGACCCGCGACTGACCAATACTTCCCCTTACTTAGTGTCTATGGCTTCTCCTTACAATGTCTTCGCACGATTCCTCCTGCCATCCTTGCCCAAAATAGTCCAAAAGGCAGCCCGCGGCCAGACCAGCGTGAATCTCGCAACTATTGCCTGCGCGTTGGAACGTTACCAACTTGCCCATGGAGCCTACCCGAAAACGCTGGAGCCACTGGTTCCGCAGTTTCTCAGCAAACTTCCCCATGAAATTACCAATGGTGAGCCGCTGAAATATCGCCGCTCCGAAGATGGCCGCTTTGTCCTCTATTCCATTGGTTCGGACGGCAAGGATGATGGCGGTGCCTATCCGTCAAAAGAGGGCGTTGACTTTCAGGACAACAAGTTTGGTTCAGAAGTGACTGGCGACTGGGTCTGGCGCTATCCTTCGAAATAACCCTTATGCCAGGCCCGGCATAAGGGTTGTTTCTGTAGCAAAGACGAGAGATTGGAACATTGCCTTGATTGCGAAAACATGAACCTCCGAAGAATCATTTGGTGCGTCTGCCTTGCGTTGATCTTGTGCCGCTTGTCGCCTTCATCTGCGGCGGAAAATGTTACCAATACCATTCACATCTTCCTGCAACAGCGCATCGAGACTGAAAAGATAAACGCTGGCATAGTGGTTGGCATGGTGGACGAGCACGGTAGCAGAATTATCAGCTACGGGAAATTGGATAACGGCACGGACCAGGAAGCCAATGGGGACACCGTGTTTGAAATTGGTTCGGTCACGAAGACATTTACCGGGCTGTTACTGCAAGACATGATCCAGCGCGGGGAAATGAAACTGAATGATTCGGTGGCAAAGTATTTGCCCGCCTCTGTTAAAATACCCATACGCAACGGCAAGGAAATCACCTTGCGCCAACTTGCCACCCACAGTTCTGGACTTCCGGGCATCCCTGACAACCTCGACCCCAAACGTGCGGACAATCCCTATGCTGACTACACCGTCGGAAAGATGTACGCCTTTTTATCCGGCTACAAATTAACTCGCGACCCGGGAACACCATCGGAATATTCCAATTTGGGAATGGGATTGCTGGGGCATGCCATTGCGCTCAAAGCCGGAACAAATTATGAATCGCTCGTGGTGGATCGGATTTGTCGCCCATTAAAAATGGACAGCACGCGAATCACTTTGACGCCCGAACTGAAAGCCCGGCTTGCCATTGGGCATGATTTATTTGGCGAAGCCGCTTCGAGTTGGGATGTTCCCGTTTTGTCCGGTGCGGGCGCGCTGCGTTCGACGGCCAATGATCTGCTGAAATATGTCTCCGCTAATCTTGGCCTGACGCGGTCCAGCCTGACTCCGCGCATGAAAAAAACGTATGAAAATGGATTGGCTTGGGGTGTAAATTCCGAGCTGCCCGGGACAGAAATCATCTCGCACGGGGGCGGCACGGGCGGTTATGAATCGTTCGTGGGTTTTGATAAAGTGCGGCGTCATGGTGTGGTGGTCTTGTTCAATGGCAGGCGAGTCATTGACGTTGATGACCTGGGAAAATTTTTACTCAAAAGCGAATGGGGATCGGTTCGTCGGCCAATGGAAATCAAGATCAGCCGCCAGGTTCCAAAGCTGCTCAAGCGGCATGGCGCAATCAAGTTGGACACAAAACTTCTGGATTCTATCGTCGGCCATTACGAATTTGCGCCCAGCGCCGCTACGCCGCCCTTCACTGGAATGAAACTGACGATTTGGAGGGAAGCAGACCGGTTGTTCGGGCAAACTCGGGGCGAGAACACTATTCAGGGCGCGTTCGATATTTATCCCGAATCGGAAACTAATTTTGTCATCAACCTTAGTGGAGCGCGATTGACCTTTATCAAGGACGACAAAGGAGAAGTGACGTCCGTCGTCCACCACGAAACTGGGATTCCGGATATGGCGGGGAAGAAAGTGGCAAATCCGGCGGAGTGAAGCTTTGACCTGTCCCGTGTTCTCGGCATTACCCGACGCTACAAAAATAATCTGCGTTACTCCTTAAATTTCTGTGACCGCGTCTCGTAAGACCTGTCCCGCACGCGGGAGCGCGGCTGACTTCCCCCGTGGCTTTCTAAAATCGTTCACTTCCGTTGAACCTTTTCTCGCGCTGCGCATTCTACCCTGTATAGATGCTGTTGGTGGCTGATGACAAACAATTGCCCGTTCAGGATGCCAGGGCCGGGAAACCGGATGCATGGGACGTGCTTTTCCGCCGCTATCAACTCCCGCTTTACGTGTATGTTTGCGAACTCGTCCATAACGAACAAACCAGTCTCGATATTGTGCAGGAGACGTTTATCAACGCCGCCCGGCACATCGGCGGTTTACAGAAAGACGAGAAGTTCGGTTCCTGGTTGTTCAGCATCGCGCATCAGAAATGTATTCAACATTGGCGCAAGCATCGCCTGGAGGAAGTGCCCATTGATGAACAGCTCGATGAGGATTTGGAATTTGAGACTGGCCCGCAGGAGTTGCTTATTCGCAAAGAGCAGGAGGAGGAATTCATGAATCTCGTAAATCAACTGCCACTGCCGCAACGCTCGGTGTTGCTGCTCTATTTTGTGGAAGACTTTTCGCTCGAAGAAATCGCCGGCATCACCGGCGCGCAACTGGGAACCGTGAAATCCCGGATGCACTACGCCAAGCAGGCGTTGAGGAAATTAATAGAAGAAAGGACAGCATGAAAACCCCGCGTGAAGTTTTGTTTAAGAAACATCAGGACATGGAGGCAAAGCTGGATTCCGTCCGCGCCAATGCCATGGCCGAAATTGTCCCCGCGTTACACACCACGCACCACGCACCACGCCATGCCGGGTTTTGGCTCCAGGAACTAATCCATTCCTTCCGCCCGCATCTTGCCGCCCTTGCGGCTGTCTGGTTGGTCATCTTCGGCCTGCATCTCGCCTCAAGCGAAACATCAGGATCGACCATGGTTGTAACGACTATGTCTTCTCCGGAAATTATGACTTCGTTGAAGGAACAACGACGACTTTACACGCAGTTGATTGATCCTTCCGAGATCGTTCAACCAGTATTGCCTGATCGTCGTCCGCGCAGTGAAAAACAATTCGTCCGCATTGCTTAAGTTTTATGCAAAACAATTCAACAGATTCTCCGGCTCCTAAAAAGCCTTGGTGGCGTCGCGCCCTGCGTTACAGCATCATCGGGCTGATCTGGCTTATCACGCTGGTCGTGTTGGTTTGTGTCGAAGAAACCTGGCGCGGCCGGCGAGCTTGGGAGAATTACAAAGTCCAGTTGATTGCCAAGGGTGAAAAATTGGACTGGCAAAGCATAGCTCCTGCGCTGGTTCCTGATGAGCAAAACTTTGCCCAAACGCCGTTTCTCGCGCCACTGTTTGATTTTAATAAAGACCCGAACCGGCCTCCCGGTTCCTCGCCCTGGCGTGACACGAATGCTTATCACCGGACTACAACTTACACCGATGATTTGGTCTTCCCCCGTTCTAATTATAGCTGGACGAAGAGCGAGAGCACCGACTTGCCCGGTTGGGCGGCCGCTTTAGCCAAAGGGACTAGTTATTCCGAGGCAGATGCCGCCGCCTTTACCCGTAAACAGGCGGCGACCGAAATGCTTCACCGATTGGAAAAATACAAACCTGTCCTGGACGAACTTCGCGCAGCCAGCAAGCGACCTTATTCGCGATTTAACATTAATTATCAGGACAATATCGCCATGCTTATACCGCACATGGCGGTTTTGAAACCCATCAGTCGGATTTATGCACTCCAAGCCTCGGCTGAACTCGCCTTGGACCAGAATGAACAGGCGCTGGCCGATGTGCGCATGGTTCTTTACCTCGGTGATTCCATTAAAACCGAACCGTTCCTTATCTCGAAATTAGTCCGGGTGGCGCTTCTCCAGCAGGCATACCAACCGGTCTGGGAAGGTCTGCAAGAGCACAAATGGTCCGAAGCTCAATTGGCCGAGCTACAGCAAATGTTTTCCAATTATAACTTCATTGCGGAAACCGCCGACGCCCTTCGGGGCGAACGCGCCTTATTCAATGGCGCCATGGACCAAATACGCACTGATAGAAAAGTCGGGTATATGCAGGCCATCTCAAATTCCGGTCGGTCCGATGATGCGCATGCAGCGGTGCTTTACCTCACTCCCGGCGCCATATTTTACTGGAATCAATTAAAAATAAGTCAGATCTTCCAGGAAGTAATCCTACCCATCGTTACGCCGGCAGAGCGCCGGGTTCATCCTGAACTCGGCACGGATCAAAAAATGGAGGAAAAGGTAAGAGAGGGTTTCTATCCCTACCGGTTTCTTGCCCAACAGCTTCTTCCCGCCATCAGCAAAGCTACCATGAAGATGGCCCATGCCCAAAGCACGGCTGATGAAGCTGCACTCGCCTGCGCCCTGGAACGCTATCGACTTGCTCATCATCAACTCCCTGCCTCCTTGGATGAATTGAAACCGCAATTCATCACTCAGATTCCCAGCGACGTTTTCAGCGGAGAGCCGATAAAATATCGACGTATTGATGAAACCCATTTCGTGCTTTATTCGATCGGGTGGAACCAGAAGGATGATGGCGGAGTTACCGCAATGAGCAAGGGCTCCACACCCAATATTGAATTAAAAGAAGGTGATTGGGTCTGGCCGCAGTATCACTCCAGGTAAGTTTATTGCGTGGCTAAATTACCGGC
>JAQGPC010000086.1 GCA_028293285.1 Pedosphaera sp. | reverse complement strand
GTTCAGTTACATCGTGAATGATGGCAATGGCGGGACTGCGAATGGAACTGACACTGTTAACATCAACGGCGCGGCAAACCAACCCGCTCAGAACATCGTTTCAATGAATGTTCTCCCTAACAGCCACGCATTGCTCCGCTTTGCAGGCATTCCTGGGCGCATCTACACCATCCAGGCTTCAACGAACATGATTACATGGACCAACCTCTCAGCAGCCACTGCCGCCACGAATGGCACCTTCCAGTTCGAAGATGCGGATGCTGCCAGCTTTCCCATACGCTACTATCGGACAGTGTATCCTTAACGTAGAAAGAGCAACGGGTGGGAAGCGATGTAATGAACTGTTTCACGGATGAGTGAGAACAGTTAAGGGACTACACTGCCGCGGTTCTGTTGGGTGCGGTGCTTTTTGCTTTGCAGAAATGCGCAACCTGCGCGCAATACCGCATGTGGGTGTTTTCAGCGACCTGCCGATGATGTGCAATAGTTACTGGCTGTGTGAGGAAGATGTTTTGTAGGTCGCGCTATGGCCTTTGGCGGGAATGGTGACGGTATAACTTTTACCATCGGGCGAAACTGACAGTTTTATGTAATTGCCGCTGCATTGCTGCTCGAGATTGGCGATGTGTTCGTCGACGGTATTATTCTCCGAGTCCTTTCGAAGATTGCGGTGAATCTGATACATGGCTTGGATCGAAGGAGTGGATTTTAAGGTGGCAAAGGTTTCCGGCCCGCATCCCTTATTAATACCATTGCTCATGACCGTGACTTTAGGGGCCAGACTGCGGACGAGCAGGGGATTGTTGCTGATATCCAGTCCATGGTGGGTCACCTGGTACACATCCACCTTGCCCACCAGGTCTACTGGACAGACGAGTTCGGCCTCCATATTCCAGGTTAAATCTCCCCCATCAAAAAAGCGAAAATCTCCAAACTCCAACAACGTGACTATGCTGTTGGCATTGTCTGAAATATCCTTATCGCGCAGCTTCAATCCACTGCAAAGGGAATTGGTTTCTGAGTGCCGGGGAACTCGCTTCGTGAAGGCTTGTTTGGCGGCAAGGCAGCGCAACGTGACTTTTGAAACTTTTTGGTCACTTGATTGATGCAGCGGAATTAGCTCATCAACTTTGATGATGGCGCGTTTGCCTGCTTTCATTTCCCGGTAGGGTTTGACCAGCAGGGGAAAACGGGTGTCAGTTGGATTATTATCGGGATTGCGTTCGGGAATGCCGTTGTCATAAACGGTTCCGATAGGCATGAGTTGGGCCAGTTCGGCAGCACCACCAAAATGATCGATGTGAAAATGAGTGGTGATGAGATAATCGATTTTTTTCAAGCCAGCAATCTTCGTCGCGAGATCGTGAATGCGGCCAGCGTCTCTCCCGCCAGGTTCGCCGGTGTCAATCAGCACCGATTCGTTATTGGGCGTGACAATTAATGTGGCTGCACCGCCTTCAACGTCCACCCAATAGATGTCCAGGGTTTTATCAGCAGTACCGGCCGGGCTGGTTAAAGTCAGGCAGGAAAGAAATAAGGCGAGGGTAAGCGTTATAGTTTTCATAGCATCATTTTCGATGGAATTTCCCATGATGGAACACAATTTCCTGGTAACTCAATGATTTTCCGCAGAAGCCACTTTGTTTATTTTCATAAAATCCCTTGCCAAATCGTCCGAGTCGAACTTCAATACTGGAGGATGTTGGCTGGATAGCTCAGTCGGTAGAGCAGAGGACTGAAAATCCTTGTGTCGCCGGTTCGATTCCGGCTCCAGCCACCACCTTTCCAAGCACTACTGCATTCTTCTATTTCCATGGTTTTTATATAAACACCATTGGTTTCTGAGGCAGCCCTCGAACTGCGTGAAGCTAAAAAAGAAGGGCGCCGGGCTTCGATTCGTTGGTTCGAGCAGAAGTAACGGCCAACGCAGCGAGGGAGTCTCCCGGCACCCAAATTGTTTAAATTCTCTTATTAAATTAGCTTCGTTCCCGTCGGATGAACTGATTCAGTTCAAGTAATTAGTGGTTTCGACTTCGCAAAGCCGGATTGGTTTATGTGCAGTTATCCGCTGTTTGCGGACTTCCAGTGGTTCTTTCATCACCCGGCTCATGAGATCCAATAACAAGGGAAGCGTCAGCGGTTTTTCCATGATTGCAACCGCACCTGCCTGCGCGGCTAGTTCGTATTGGTTGGGCCGGGCGGTTATGATAATGGTCAGCAAAAATGGATTGATTGCCTTCATTCGTTCCAATGCCTCCCATCCATTGAGGACGGGCATATTAAGATCCAGCAAGACAAGATCAATGGACTGTTCACAAAAGCGTTCCACGGCTTCCCGGCCATTGCTGGCAGAAACAACATCGTAATTTTCCGATTGCAATACACGTTGCAACGACTCACGCACGGAGAAATCATCATCGACTAACAGGACTTTAATTTTCACTGGAACGTCAACTTCCTGATAAATTCGTGCTGGTATGTTTCCTGCCTCCAGCACTGGTTAAGCATTTAGCTCATAGCGTGCCAGTCAGGCAGAAGCGAAAAATATAATAAAAACCCAGTATTTGCGTGTATTTCAGAATGAGACCAAATGGCAGAGTGGTAATTTACTTTCCTTGTGGATAATTTACCTTCCACAGAATGGCTGCGATGAAGATGCGACTTACAGGTTTCGCACTGGCGATAGTGCTGGTTGCGTTCATGATCGCCTGGGCGGCGCATGCGAGTTGGCTGCGGGTGGCCAAATTGGGCGAAAAGCTTACCAGCGTGCAAATCGCCAGCTTTCGTACGGCTGATTATTTCCGGGCGAATCTAGTGGATCTTAACTACACTTTGCTCCGGTATGAAATTCACCACAACCCCTCCGATCGGAAGCTTTTTTTAAAAAACTTGAACAAGCTTAATGAGTGGATTGATGTGCAGAGTCCGCTGCTGACTACGGCCAAGGAAGCCCACATCCTGGATCAGATCAATGCCGCTTACGACGGCTACTTTGCTGCAGCGACGAATCACTTGCAAAAAATCGATTCCCATACCACATCGCTTGATTCCGGTTTCTCCGACTTTGAAAAAGTCGGGGAAGAGTCAAACCACCTGCTGGAATTGGCTTATCAACTGGTGGACGCCCATCATGAATCGCTGGCGCGATTCGTTGCTGACTCTCAAAGATCTCTCGGTTTTCTGCGAGTGCTGATTTTTGCTTCGCTTTTCTTGATGCTTATGCTCGTCGCATGGCTGGCGGGAGTTGTTTACCGCGAGATGATTCATCCATTGCGATTGAAGCTGGTTGAGAGCAATGCCATTATCGAACGTCAGGAAAAATTGGCTTCCCTTGGTGTTTTGGCTGCCGGCGTGGCGCATGAAATTCGCAATCCGCTCACCGCCATTAAAGCGAGACTGTTTACTCAACAAAAGGCGCTCCGTTCCGGATCTCCCGAATTTGAAGATGCGGCTGTAATCGGCAATGAAATCAACCGCCTGGAGCGGATTGTGAAGGGGGTGCTGCAATTTGCCCGGCCGCCTGAGCCAAACTTGACAACATTATCGGCGGCGGCCACTTTGCGGGAAGTGCATGATTTGATGGCACCACAACTGGCAGGCACATCTATTGAGCTAAAACTTGAATTGAATGGAAATGCTTTTGTCCGGGCTGATTCCGAACAACTTAAACAGGTATTGATAAATTTAATCCAAAACGCGGCCGAAAGCATCAAAATACAAGGACTAATTACTTTGCGTGAACGGGTCGGCAATGCGCGACTGTCCGGCCAGCAGACCCAGGTGGTTATTTTGGAAGTGGAGGACACAGGAAAAGGAATTTCGCCCGAAGTCCAAAAGCGGCTTTTCGACCCCTTCTTTAGCACAAAAGAAACCGGCACTGGTCTTGGACTTTCAATTGCCGCGCGTATTTTAGAGAAACATGGCGGCGCTTTGGAGTTTCAAACCCAGGTGAACCATGGCACTACTTTCGGGGTCATACTACCGCAGGTGCAAACTACATGAATGCCAGTTCCACAATACTATTGATAGAAGATGATACCAGCGCTGCGGCTGCACTCCGCCGCGTGCTTGCGAATGAAGGCTACGAAGTAATATGCGAAGCACGGGGAGATTCCGGTTTGGCGCGGGCACAGACAGATGTGTTCGACGTTATCATTACAGACCTGAAGTTGCCAGGCATGAATGGGCTCGAATTAGTGCGACAACTGCACGCTGCCAAGCCACGGCTTCCCATAATTCTCATGACTGCCCATGGAACAACGGAAACAGCCATTGAAGCGACAAAGCTTGGTGCTTATGACTATCTGCTCAAGCCATTTGAAATGGAAGAATTGCTCGACCTGGTTGAAAAGGCCGTGGCCAGCAGCCGTTTGATGACCGAGCCGGTAAAAATGGGTGAAGGCATTTCGTCCGGAAATGCCATCATCGGCAACAGTCGGTTGATGCAGAATATTTACAAGGAAATCGGACGCGTGGCTGCCAAGCCGGTGACGGTTCTCATTCGGGGTGAAACAGGAACGGGCAAAGAACTCATCGCCCGGGCTCTATACCAACACAGCGAACGGAATGGCGCGGCCTTTGTGACAGTCAACTGTGCCGCCATTCCTGAAACTCTGCTCGAAAGCGAGCTCTTTGGACATGAGCGCGGGGCTTTTACGGGGGCAGAGATGAGGCGTATTGGGCGTTTCGAACAGGCCCATGGTGGCACATTGTTCCTGGATGAGATTGGCGATATGAGTCCGAACACGCAGGCCAAATTGTTGCGCGTGCTGCAAGAAAGGTATATCCATCGTTTGGGAGGAAAAGAGGCCATTCCCATTGACGCGCGTGTGATTGCAGCAACGCATCGTGACTTGGAGAAGGCCTTGGTTGAAAAACAATTTCGTGAAGACTTGTACTATCGGCTAAGCGTCGTGGTAATCAAAGTTCCTTCATTGCGGCAGAGGGTGGAAGACATGCCCAACCTGGTTACCTTTTTTATGCAGCGTTACGGTGCTGAATTTGGAATTGAATCGCCATCGATCCAGCCGGAAGCAATCCAGTTCCTGCAAGCGCAGCCCTGGCCGGGTAATGTGCGCGAATTGGAGAATGTTGTGCGCCAGGCGCTGCTGCTCGCCGGAAAATACACGGTGAGCCTGGAGCATGTCCGCCAAGTCATGTCAAAGCTGGGCGAGGCTGCCTCAACTTCCAACCGTTCCATTGTCTCGGGCATCACGGAATATTTGAATCGTGCCAAACGGGGAGAAATGCAGGGAGTCCATGCCCGGATAATCGAGGAAACGGAACGTGAATTGTTTGCGCAGGCAATCCAGTTGGCGCACGGAAATCAAGCCAAGGCGGCGCGTTGGCTGGGAGTCTCGCGCATCACCATGCGGGAAAAATTAAATCATTTCGGAATGCATCCCGCCCAAAATCAAAATTAGAAAATGCCTGGCCAGGGCACTGCTATTTCTCTTGACGGCGTAAATTGATATTTAAGACTGGAGCCATGCCCAACAGCACATTGCCCGCATGGCGGTTCGTTTCGTTTGAAGAAACGATTGTCGAAGAATTTCCCAACAAGGTGCATCATTGGTATTCAAGTCCGGACATGGTGAAGGACACGAACCTGTTGTTCGTTCGCTGCCGCCTTAATCCCGGTCATGCTCACAAATTCCATTGCCACCCTAAAATGGAAGAGATCTTATACATCCTTTCCGGCAAAGCGGAACAATGGGTGGAACGGGAGAAACGGATCATGTCCAGCGGGCAATCCCTTTATCTCCCGGCCAACCTGGTGCACGGAACCTATAATATTGGAACTGAAGTGCTTGATTTTCTGGCAATTCTATCGCCGGCCAAAAGTGAAGGGCCTGGGACGGTGGAAGTCAGCGACCAGGAACCTTGGAAATCACTGCGCGATTAGTTTCTTTTCTATTGGCAGGTTTGCTCTAAGATTATTCTTTGGTCTCTCTTTGTGAGCATCGAGGAAGAAGATCAATATGATTAAGAGCAACTATTTTAAAAAAGCAATTGAGGGTTCGTTATGAAAACCTTGCATGTATATCTTACACGCCAGGTTTTGGCGACCTTGCTCATGACAGTGGCAGTCTTCACTTTTGTGCTGCTTCTGGGCAATGCCCTGAAGGAGATTCTGGTTCTGCTGATCAACCGCCAGGCCACCTTGGGCGGGGTAGTTGAAGCCTTCGCCTTGTTGATTCCCTTCGTGTTGGTTTTTGCTTTGCCCATGGGAATGCTGACGGCGGTACTGTTGGTTTTTGGCCGGTTTAGCGCCGATCAAGAACTCACCGCTGTGCGCTCAAGCGGCATCAGTCTGGTTGCGTTGATGATGCCCATATTGCTTTTGAGTCTTTTTTTATGCGGCGTGAGTGCAGCCATTAACATGGAAATAGCTCCCCGATGCCGGGTGGCTTACAAAGACCTCTTAAATCGCATGAAGGCAAAAATGGCCAGTGTGGGGTTGCCGGAGGGAACGTTTATCAGGAGTGTAGACAAGGATTCAGTCTTTATGTTTTTCGTGGAACATAACGACGGCAAAAACCTTCGGGGTATTCATGTTTGGGAATTGGACAAGGAAGGACATACACAATCCATGACGGAAGCTCCCCGGGGCACGCTTAGCTCCTCAGGGCAAAAGCTGCTGTTAAGTCTTTTTGACTCGCGTACTTTGCAAAAGAGCACGGATGGCACCAACACCGTCTGGAGAGACGGCATGGGAACTGTCGAAAAAGAGTTGGATTTTACTCAGGCTGGCCCTGTTCAAGGAGTGCAGGCCCTTGGTGATATGACTTACCGCGAATTACAAGTCACTTTGTATACGATGGAGAATGCGTTCAGCGTTGCTGCTGACCAAAAAAAACTGACGCATAAGGAGTTGCAGGAGCAAATGCAGATGATACGGATGGCCCAAGACATGACCATGCCGGTGCGGGTGCAGATCCATCAACAGGTGGCATTTTCATTCGCTTGCTTCGGCTTTACGCTGGTGGGAATACCCTTGGGAATTCGGGCGCATCGACGTGAAACCAACATCGGCATTGCCATGGCATTGGGGTTGGTTTTGATTTATTACAGCTTTATTATTCTTGGCCAGTCGTTGCAGGGCCATCCACGATTGGCGCCCCATTTGATTGTCTGGCTGCCGAATTTTATTTTTCAGGCTGTCGGCGCGGTAATGCTTTGGCGGGCAAATAAGGGTATTTGATTTTCCGAGCGACGGATTTCAGCATTGACGCAATGGCCGGGCTTCAGTTGCATTGATGCCAATGAAGCCGAATTTAATCTTTGCCCGTTCTTTCTATCTCGGTGTATTGGCGATATTGTCTGCATTCGTTTCCACGGCCCGCGCAGACGTCCGGTTATCCGCATTATTTTCCGACAACATGGTCTTACAACAGGGGATGCGCACGCCCATTTGGGGATGGGCGGATGAAGGTGAAGTGGTAACGGTTAGTTTTCGCGGCCAAAAAGTTAAAGCTACTGCGAAGGATGGCAAGTGGATGGCAAAGCTCAGCAATCTGAAAGCTGGCGGCCCGGATTCTTTAACCGTTTCAGGTAAGAATACCATCGAACTTAAGAACGTGCTCGTGGGAGAAGTCTGGGTTTGCAGTGGCCAATCAAACATGGAATTTGCTCTTCGCAATTCCTTTGGGGCACAAGCTGATATCGACTCATCCACAAATCCAAACATTCATCTTTTCGCCGTTCCCAATCTAAAAGCCAACGAACCAGTGCAGGACGCGAAGGGCAGTTGGACGGAATGCAATCCGCAGACGACACCCACATTTTCTGCGGTAGCTTATTACTTTGGCCGCGAGTTGCAAAAAGCGCGCGGGGTGCCCGTCGGGTTGATTCAATCCGATTGGGGTGGTTCGCCAGCGGAAGTCTGGATGCGGCATGAGGTGTTGGAATCAAATCCGGATTACAAGAAGGACATTTTGGAGGGCTATACTGTAGCGGAAAAGAATTACGAACAAGCCCTGGCCGCGTATGAAAAAGAAAAGAATGAAATGAAAAAAGCCGGGACGAAAACCAAATTGAATGCGCCCTACAAACCTTGGAAGCCCAGCGAGCTTTATAACGGCATGATTGCGCCCGTCGTTCCTTTTGGAATCAAAGGAGCCATTTGGTACCAGGGCGAATCCAACGCCGGACGTGCCTACCAATATCGCACCTTGTTCCCGGACATGATTCGCAACTGGCGTCAGGATTGGGCGGAAGGGAACTTTCCGTTCATTGCGGTGCAACTCGCCCCATTCAAGCAGATTAAACCGGAACCCGAGGACAGTGACTGGGCGGAATTGCGCGAGGCGCAATTGTTGACCACCCGAGTCTTGCCCAAGGTTGGAATGGTGGTAATCACGGATGTGGGCGATGAAAAGAACATTCACCCTACTAAAAAGAAGCCAGTCGGGGAACGTCTGGCATTGGCAGCGCGAGGAATCGCTTATGGTGAACGGATTGTCTATTCCGGTCCAATCTATCGAAGTATGAAGGTGAAAGGGGATAAGGCCATTCTCAGCTTTGATCACGTGGGAAGCGGCTTGGAGGCCCGGGATGGTGAGCTAAAAGGTTTTGCCATCTGTGGCGAAGATCACAAGTTTCGTTGGGCGAAGGCAGAGATTGGCGGGAAGAAAATTATTGTAAGTTGTCCGGAGGTGACGAAGCCAGTTGCAGTCCGTTATGGTTGGGCGGATTGTCCGGTAGTTAACTTGTGGAACAAGGACGGATTGCCAGCAACACCTTTCCGCACGGATAATTTTCCGATGATTACCGCTCCGAAAAAGAAATAGCCAGACTTGTGTTTGCCGACAAAGTCTAAGAACTTTTGCGCCGATAGACCTTGTGAATGGCAGCTTGATCCACCGGCTTGATGAGCATTTGATCAATGTTCACATGGGACGGGCGACTGGCAACCCAAACCAGAATCTCGGCAATGTCTTCCGGCTTGAGAGGTTCAGTTCCTTCGTAAGGCTTTTGGGCTTTGGCCGCGTCTCCCTTGAAACGCACCAGAGAAAACTCGGTTTCGGCAAGACCGGGATCCACTGAGCAAACTCGCAAACCGGTCCCGCTCAATTCCAGACGCAAGGCACGGGTGATTTGCATTTCGCCCGCCTTCGCCGCGCAATAAGCTGCCCCGCCCTCATAGACAGTGTAGGCAGCATAGGAGCCGATGTTGATAATGGAACCACCGGGATTGTTTAGCATTAAAGGCAGGGCGGCACGCGTCACCCGCAGCACGCCAAGTACGTTCGTCTGCATCATGGTTTCCCAATCCTCATCCTTGCCTTCGGCTACGGTATCCAACCCGAGTGCGCCGCCAGCGTTGTTGATCAGGACATCAAGGCGAGGAGTTTTAGTGCGGGCCCAATCGATAAAAGCATTAACGCTATCTGTTTTGCTCACATCCAGTGGATGAAAGAAGATTTCTTGGGCGCCAGCCTTGCGCGCTTCGTTGGCCACAGTTTCGAGACGATCAATCCGGCGTGCACCGATGAGAAGTTTTGCTCCTTCAGCCGCAAAAGCACGAGTCGCCGCCGCGCCAAAGCCGCTGGAGGCACCGGTAATCAGAATCCATTTTCCTGCTAATTTTGATGCCATGGGTGCAAGGTTTTAGTGCGTTATGTAAAAATGTCGAGACGGAATGAATTAAACAATAAAGTGTTCCACGAATTGATTGACAGGCAATGATTCCAGATGTTGCTGGTCGCTGCACAGTTGAAAGATTTTGTCTGCCTGTGGAGTCGGGAATTTGGAGGCCAGACTGGCTTTAAACTTATTCAGAAGTAATGGAATGCCATCCGTACGGCGGCGGCGATGGCCAATGGGGTATTCGACTTCGACCTTCGCTGTGGAAGTGCCGTCCTTGAAAAATACCTGCACGGCATTGGCGATGGAGCGCTTATCCGGTTCGAGATATTCGCGGCTGTAGCGTGGGTCTTCCTTGACGGCCATTTTTGCGCGGAGCGCGTCCACGCGCAGGTCCTTTGCCGTAGCTTCTTCATAGTGGTCGGCAGTCAGGTTCCCGAAGAGAAGGCCGATGGCTGTCATGTATTGCAGACAATGATCGCGATCAGCTGGATTATGTAGGGGGCCGGTTTTATCAATAATGCGGATGGCAGATTCATGAGTGGTGATGGCAATTTGTTCGATTTCTTCCACCCGGTCTTTTACTTGCGGGTGAAGTTTGACGGCAGCTTCCACAGCCGTTTGAGCATGGAACTCGGCCGGGAATGAAATCTTGAACAATACATGTTCCATCACATAAGAGCCAAGCGAGCGGGCCAGTTTGACCGGTTGACCTTTGAACAGAACGTCAGAAAAGCCCCAGTTTTTTGCCGTTAAGGCAGAGGGATAACCCATTTCACCTTTAAGTGCCATTAGAGCATGTTGGACGGCTCGACTGGTCGCATCGCCCGCGGCCCAGGATTTACGTGAACCGGTATTCGGCGCGTGACGATAAGTGCGCAAGGCGCCGCCATCAACCCAGGCATTGGAAACCGCATTGATAATCTGCTCACGTGTGCCGCCGAGCATTTGCGTGGCGACCGCAGTGGAAGCGATTCGCACAAGCAGCACGTGATCCAAACCGACACGGTTAAAGCTATTTTCCAGCGCAAGCACGCCTTGAATCTCATGGGCTTTGATCATCGCGGTCAGCACATCGCGAACGGTGAAAGGCTGCCTGCCTTCGGCTACGTTGCGTCGGCTGACAAAATCGGCCACAGCTAAAATTGCGCCAAGGTTATCGGAAGGATGACCCCATTCGGCTGCGAGCCAGGTATCGTTGAAATCCAGCCAGCGAATGATGGTTCCTATATTGAAGGCTGCAGCAACCGGATCCAATTCGTAGCGCGTTCCTGGCACGCGACTGCCATTGGGAACGATTGTTCCCGGCACCACGGGACCGAGTAACTTGGTGCAGGCGGGATAATGTAAAGCCATGAAACCGCAGCCCAAGGTATCCATTAGGCAATAACGCGCAGTTTGGTAGGCTTCATCGCTTTGAATGGAAAAGTTGGCCGTATAATCCGCTATTTCGACAAGGAGTTGATCGGGAGCGGGGCGCAAATTACTGGAAGAATGGTGCATAATATTTCAAATCTTAAACCCGGATTGAGATAGCTGAAATCGGATTGCCGTCAAGGTTTGACTTTTCTGGTGGATCGTTCCTGAAGCCAGACGACATCCGGATTATTGGGCGAAGGATAAATATCCATGATGGCCCCATTTCTTATCACACGCGGCATCGTACGATCATCCAGCCACCGTTTAATTTCGGAATGTCCATCCGCAAAAGAAAGTCCGCCGGCGCGGTGGTGATAGCTGCCAGGGAGATCATAGAATCCGGCTTGTTCGGGGTGATCGGACCAACCGGTCATATCCGTGGCAAAATTGCCGACATCAATGCTATCTTCCCGCATATCGAGAAATACAAAGGTGCGCGAAGGTCCGGGATCAGTCATATCGGACAGTTTTAAGTATATTTTCCAAACATCCCCGCCGCTCGAAAACCAGTCATTTCCGGAAAACCCCATGCTGTAACCGGCGAAACCGCCGACCCACATATTCATGGACATGCTGCGAACGCGGGGGAGGGTTTTGCCATTTACTCTTACCTCGGATTTATCAGCCGGACATTTCCAAATGGCGGCAGATTTTCCGCAGTAAGTCCAAAGCGGGCTTTTCACGATGTCTTGATTCATGTCCCAATTGGAAGGATCGGCGGGGCGGGTGCTGTCTATCCAGCCTAATACCCAAACGTAAGGATCCAACTCCGGATGATAGAAATCATCGGCGCTGGCAAAAAGAATGCGATCAGCATTGTCATCGGCGTACATTTTCCAGGCTAGCGTTAATTGCCGGTGATTGTTCATGCAGTGCAAACCCTGCGCCTTCAGTTTCCCTTTTCCGAGTGCGGGCAACAACAGCGCGGCGAGCAAACCGATGATGGCAATCACAACGAGGAGCTCAATGAGAGTAAAGCCCGGCAGTCCATGGCAGAAGCGCGCAAATTCGCAATGTCGATTGCGGTTGGACTGGAGCATGATCTGCAATATGAGCCTTCCACTCAGCGTTTGTCAATCGGGACGAAGGGACGTGGTTCAGGCCCAATATAATCCGCAGTGGGCCGAATAAGCCGGTTATTTCCACGCTGCTCCATAATATGAGCCGACCAGCCCGAAGTTCGGGCGATGACGAAGAGCGGGGTGAACATCGGAGTGGGGACACCGCAGAAGTGATAAGCGGAAGCACTATAAAAATCGAGATTGGGAAATAGTTTCTTCTCACGCCACATGACTGCTTCGATGCGTTCAGACACGGGATAGATACGTTTGTCACCTTTGAGCTCAGCAAGTTTTTTGGCCCAGGATTTGATAACGCCGGAGCGGGGATCGGATTCCCTGTAAACGCGATGGCCAAAGCCCATGATTAATTCTTTTTTAGCTAGCGCGGTCATAAGGCCCGCTTCGGCTTCGTCGGGTGTTTGAAAACGCTCGATGAGCGCCATGGCTTCTTCGTTGGCCCCGCCATGCAATGGCCCGCGCAAGGTGCCGATGCCTGAGGTGATGGAAGAATAAAAATCAGCGAGCGTGGAAGTGGTGATGCGGGCGGCAAATGTGGAAGCATTGAATTCGTGTTCCGCATAAAGAATCAGCGAAGCATCCATGGCGCGGACGTATAAATCATCGGCGGGTTTGCCCTGCAACAGATGAAGAAAGTGCGCGGCTATGTTCGGATCGTCGGTCTGGGTTTCTATCCGTTTGCCCTGTTTGTGAAATTGATACCAATAGAGCAGCATGGACGGAAATGCAGCGAGGAGGCGGTTCGCAACGTGAAACTGGTCGCGACCCTGACCTTCGGGTTCCAGGCAACCGAGCGTGGAACAACCAGTACGAAGGACGTCCATGGGATGGGTATCGCCCGGCAATTGTTCGAGCACATTTTTCAAACCTTGGGGAAGTCCGCGCAAGGAACTGAGCTTCTTATGGTAATTTACCAGTTCATCACGGGTTGGTAATTGTCCGTAAATCAACAGGTAAGCGACTTCTTCAAAGGTGGACTTTTCCGCGAGGTCATTAATGGAATAACCGCGATAGGTCAGGCCCATTCCTTCCTTGCCCACGGTACAGACGGCTGTTTGACCGGCAACAATTCCAGCGAGACCACCCGTTTTTTTAGTTTCACTCATACATTTATATCGTTCATGCTTTTTTCTTTTTAAAAAGCTTGTCCATCTTTTGTTCGTATGCCTGGTAGTTTAGAAATTCGTAGAGCTCAGCGCGGGTTTGCATCGAGGGCACGACTTCCTTCTGTGTGCCATTGGCGCGAATACTGCGGTAAACATTAAGTGCGGCGGCATTCATTGCGCGGAAGGCGGAGAGGGGATAAAGCACGAGCTTCACACCGGCCGAACCAAGTTCTTCAACTGTGTATAATGGGGTCTTGCCAAACTCGGTGATATTGGCCAGCACCGGAATTTTAACAGCCTTCACAAACTTGCGATATTGGTCGAGCTCCGTCAAAGCTTCGGCAAAGATCATATCGGCGCCGGCATCGCGATATTGGCAAGCCCGTTTAATTCCGGCTTCAAGTCCTTCGCCAGCCACGGCATCGGTGCGGGCCATGAGGACGAACAACTTGTCAGCCTTGCCTTTCACAGCACTTTTAATGCGCTTAACCATTTCATCGGCACTGACCAGTTGTTTGTTGGGCCGGTGACCACAACGCTTGGCTTCGACCTGATCTTCGATGTGAATACCGCCAGCTCCGGCTTTGATCATTTGTCGGACGGTTTTGGCTGGGTCGCCCCAAGCGGTATCAGCATCCACGAGCAAGGGAAGGGAGGTGGCAGCGGTGATGCGTCTTACATCCGTAAGCACATCCTCAAGCGTGGTGACACCCAGATCGGGCAGGCCGTACGAGGCGGAAGCAACGCCGGAACCGGAAAGGTAAAGAGCGCGGAATCCAACCTTTTCAGCCATGATGGCGGCATAGGCGTTAATGACTCCAGTAACTTGAAGGGGGCATTCCTTGCGCAGGGCGGCGCGCAAACGTGCGCCTGCAGGTGTCTTGGCACTGGATGGATTGACCTTGAAAAATTTCTTGTCCACAATGTTAAAAACGTCGAATTGGCGCCTTGGTTCTTAGGCTACTTGGCAAGCCTTATCATTGCTCGGAGAAGTAAATCGCGCAACGAATATTTACCCACATTTATAGTCTAAAATAGGTATTTAACTTCGAATAAGTACTTTACGGACACGAGTGGAAAAGGCGAACCGATCCTGGCTGATTGTAAAAAACAAGTTGGTAGAAGTGGAGGGTAGTGGTTTAATCGCACAACTCAATTATGCAACATACCGATCTGAATATTTCACAGTCTCGGCACAAATCATTCTCAAAAAAAGGCGTGCTTATTCCATGCCTGATAATGTCATGGTTGCTTTGCTCTCCGGGTTGGGAAGCGAAAGCGGCACCATCGCTGGATCGGGTGAAACTTCATCAAATGGACGCCAAAATCAATGAGGCAATTGAAGAAGAGAAATGTCCGGGCGGCGTGGTGTGGGTGGAGCATGGAAAGAGCAAGTATACGAAGGCGTATGGTTATCGCGCCTTGGTTCCCGAAGAAGAGTTGATGACTAAAGACACTATTTTTGACCTGGCTTCGCTGACTAAGGTGGTTGCAGGCACGCCAGCCATCATGTTGCTGGTGGAACGGGGTTCGGTGAAGTTGGATGAACCAGTGCATACGTACATTCCTGAGTTTACCGGCGATGGCAAAGATGCCGTGACTGTCCGTCACTTGTTGACTCATACATCCGGCCTGCTGCCTGATATTGAAACCAAATCCGACTGGAAGGGACGTGAGACCGCAGTGAAAAAAGCCTGCGAGGAGAAACTTCGTTCCAAACCGGGAACCGCGCTGGTGTATAGCGACGTTAATCTCTTTCTAGTCGGCGCCATTGTCGAACGGGTCAGCGGCAGCAAACTTGAAGACTTTGTTCAAAAGGAAATTTATCAACCACTTAAAATGGTGGACACTGGATATCTGCCGTCCACCAATAAATTGTCGCGAATTGCTCCGACTGAATTCGTCTCGGAGCAGCCGGAGTTAATGCTGCGTGGTGTGGTGCATGATCCTACGGCGCGACATATGGGCGGAGTGGCAGGTCATGCCGGGCTTTTTTCGACGGCAGCGGATTTGTCACGCTATGCCCGGATGTTGCTGAATGAGGGGACTTTGGATGGCGTTCGCATTTTCAAGCCGGAAACTGTCAAGCTAATGACCAGCGTACAAACTCCTGCGAGCATTTCCTCCCGACGCGGTTTGGGTTGGGACATTGATTCGGGATTTAGCCGTCCGCGCGGAACGCTTTTCCCGCGCGGTGGATATGGACATACGGGGTGGACGGGCACCTGCCTGTGGATTGATCCGTACTCGAAGACATTTTTTATCTTCCTTTCGAATCGAGTTCATCCGGACGGAAGCGGCAACGTCCTGCCGCTTTACAGTGCCTTGGGCACTTTGGCAGCCGAGGCAGTCGCGGATTTTGATTTCAACTATGTGATGGATGAATTACCACCGCGCAAGGTTGAGAAGGCGACTAGCGAGGATGTAGCCCAACTGGATGCGCTGACTGAAGATGTTCCGGGCGTATTAAACGGGATTGATGTGCTGGAGAAACAGAATTTTGCGCCGCTCAAAGGAATGCGGGTTGGCCTGATCACAAATCATACCGGCACCAACCGGCGGCGTTATTCGACGATCCATCTTTTAAAGAACGCGCCGGGCGTGGAACTCAAAGCGTTGTTTAGTCCTGAGCATGGATTGTACGGAACATTGGATGAAGCGGTCGGTGATAGCATTGATGAGGTCACGGGACTTCCAGTCTACAGCCTTTATGGAAAAAATCGCGCACCGACAATGGAACAGATGAAAGGGTTGGATGCATTGGTTTTTGATATTCAGGATGTGGGTTGTCGCTTCTATACTTATATCTCAACCATGGGGCTGTCCATGGAAGCAGCAAGCAAGGCAGGAATAAAATATTTCGTGCTCGACCGGGTGAACCCGATCAATGGAGTGACTGTTGATGGACCCATGTTGTCCGGCAAAACGAGTTTTGTGGCTTACCATCCGATCCCGGTGCGATATGGAATGACAATGGGCGAACTGGCACAGATGTATAATGACGAACGGCATTTCAAGGCCGATTTGACCGTCATTAAGCTGGAAGGTTGGAAGCGGGAAAATTATTACGACGAAACGGCACTGCCATGGCGCAATTTCTCGCCCAATATGAAGAATGAAACGCAGGCCATACTTTATCCGGGGGTGGGATTGCTGGAAAGGACGACGCTATCGGTCGGGCGCGGAACTGGAACGCCTTGGGAAATGATTGGCGCGCCTTATATTCACGACATTAAATTGGCGGCGGAGTTGAATCGCGCATGTCTGCCGGGGGTTCGCTTTTTACCAGTGCGTTTTACACCGGTTGACAGCGTATTCAAGGGCCAGTCGTGCGCAGGGGTAAACATTGTCATTACGGATCGTGAACACTGCAATGTGATGGACATCGGCATTACTATCGGCAAGGTGTTGAACCGGTTTTATCCAGAGCAATTTAACGTGGATAAATTTGACGTGTTGATGGGAAATAAAGCTTCGTTGAAAGCCATCAAGGAAGACAAGCCGCTGGCTGAAATCAGAAAACTTTGGACGGCTGATTTGGAGAAGTTCAAAGAACGCCGGGCGAAATATCTGCTCTATTAATCAGACCTAACTCAGCGCTTCGGGACTTTTAGAATAGGTTTATTGGTGACCGCTATGGTGGATTCCGACTGCCATGGATATTCCTTTTTATCAATGGTCAGTACCCGGGGAATGAGTTGAATCTCATGGCCGAATAAATTGAGCACGACGGTGCCGGGTTGAAAAGTGGTGTCGAGGAAAATGCATTGACCCAAAGGAACGTCAAAGGGCACCTGCCGGGGTGGATCGAATATTACTAACGAGTTCGTTGCGGATAATTGATCGTTGGGAAAAGTTATCTTCAGATTGGAAATGCCCATCTTCGGTTCGTTAATGGCAATGGCAGGCGTGCCAGAAACATCACTGGTAAAGCTCACTTGCCAGGGGCCACGATTGGTTCTGCGGTGCTCAATCAAAGTGTAGGCCACAGCGTAAAGCACGACGGCGATGACAAATGCCAGAATAAAATGTTTTGCTGGTCCCGCTGACTTCATAAGTCATGCCAGCCTTGGCGAGTAGCGCAATGATGTCAAGCGAAGGCTGTCGCGGAACTGCCAACCTTGATAGAATTAATTTGCCAGCGAGATGCGATAGCACCGATGAGGAATGGGGCCGATTGGTCGCCTGGATCAGCTCAACGTCGCATCTGCACCGCCACCATTCTCGTAATAATCCATCCGGATGTCGTGCTTTTGGCCTGCGGTCAGAGAAATATTTTCGCTCCATTCAGTTCCGCCTTGATCGATCCATTTATCGATAAATTTTTTCAGTCTTGCAAATAGATATCTTCCTGGGATTCCTTCTGATTTAATAACCAATTCTGAGTCACCTCACTCTTGGAAGTGAGAAAATTTTTCTGGACCGCCTTGGTCTGCTTGGCAAAGTACAGATTGCTTCGCCAAGCAAATAGGGACTCATGAATTTCCTTTATACTTCCGTATATTGACCTGTCCGGTCAAGTCCGTGTAACAGCCATCAAGATTTGGGCAGCCCGACAGATTAACTTGAGACATGTAATTTGTGTCTGACATTTACCTAAGGAGGTGGTACAACTGCATTTGTGAAACCAAAATTTTATATTGTTTTGATTTTAAGTTGCTTGCTTGCTGGCGGCTGTTCTTCAACCCAATCGCAGTCCAAACACAATCTGATTTTGGAAAATAAATCTTCCCGAGAGATGCATGAAGCTATTCTTACAATGGGTGATTATCAGTGCGCGTTTGGTTTTTTGGCAACCCCGGGTGCAAAAGGTATCCTAGGATATCCCAAGCCGTTTGCTGAAGTGGCGCATTTGTCTTGGAATGCGCGCGGGGTTGAACATGAAGAAACCGTCCATCTCAGTTCAGTCATTCCCGGAAGTAAAGCCATTGGCACGCTTATTATTACAGTTTATGAAAATCGCCTGGCGGCACGATTTGAAGCTGAACCGAAGATTTCGAAATAAAATATCGTAATTGAGGTAATTTCCCTGATCCGGCTTCGAGCAGGCGGCTAAAGCAAGTAGGGTTTGAAGTTCCGGTTAATTCGGGAAAATGGTGGAGCCGAGGGGGATCGAACCCCTGACCTTCTCATTGCGAACGAGACGCTCTACCAACTGAGCTACGACCCCATCCACCTAAATATCAATCACTTGCAACGATAATTGAAAACTTTGGAATCGTTTGGCACCCCTAACTTAAGTGTATGGCCGAGAACCATAGCACCAGGCAACTCCTGGAAAAGATTCCAAACTATCCGTGTCTTTATCGTCATAAAGTCAACGCAACTTACTATGGGATAAAAAAAATTGGAAGCAAGCGCAAAGAGCACAGTTTGCAGACAACGGACCGCAAGATCGCAGAGAGAAAACTCAAGCGATGGCTTGAAGATTTCGACAAGATCGATTCCAACGCTGAACGCACCACTTTTTCTGAATTGCTCGACAAATTCTCCGCCGCGAATGAAGGGAAAGGCAAGAAAACCCGGGCCACCAACACCTCGATAATCAATGTCCTGAAGAAAACCTGGGCAGCCGATCTACAAATGAGGGTGTCGCATATCCGACCATCCCACCTGAACGAATGGTTGGCATTACATGAAGGGCAATTAAAGCACACTTCGTATAATCGATACGCGGGCTTTCTGAAGCAATTATTTGAAATTGCAGTTGGGGATAAAATGATTTCGGAGTCACCATGTGCAAGGGGGTAAAACGAAATGGAAAAAACCACAAACAGTAATGCGCAACGTGCCAACGTTGGAGCAGTTCCGTGCAATTGTGACCGACGTCAGATCGCAGAAATTCAATCGGGATGCTAAAGACTCAGCTGATTTTTTAGAATTCTTGGGGCTCGCTGGACTGGGGCAAGCTGAAGCATCCGCCTTGATAGTGGATGATGTGGATTGGGGTCGTGAACGATTGCGTATTCGCCGACAGAAAACTTCAGCGGTCTACTTTGTCCCGATATATCATCATCTTCGACCATTTTTAGAAAAGCTGCTGCAGGAGCTTCCAGCCACGCCACTGCCGGAACAAAAGGTTTTTAATATCCAAGACGGAAAAAAGGCGCTGGCGGCAGCGTGTCTTCGGTTGAAATATAAGAAATTTACTCAGCGAAACCTGCGTCAGATCCTGATCAGACGGCTTTGGCAATCAGGTGTCGACTACAAACTGATTTCAAAATGGCAGGGGCATCAGGACGGCGGCAAACTGATTTTGGATACTTATACGGAGGTCTTCGGTGATGATGATGCCGAATATGAGAAATCCCAATTATCGAAAGTGAAGTAAGGCGACTCATAATCGAGAAATGGTATTTATCCTCAAGTGGACCGATTAAGATTTGTCAATACTAAGCGAGTCCGCATAATTTTTTTGACACCTCTATAGGATGCACGGAATGTGCAAGTGGAGG
>JAQGPC010000184.1 GCA_028293285.1 Pedosphaera sp. | reverse complement strand
TTCACTTTTCGAAGTGCGATTTTCAAATGTCGAAGGGCGAGCAGCCAACTCGAACTCCAACGCTTCAAAATAATAATTTCAAACTGCCTTAAGGCGGCTGGTGATGCGTTGCCAATGGGTGCCGTGCCAGAAGAGTTTGCCGCATTGACGGCATTCGAAGAATTCGTTGAGCCACTTCAAGGTGCGGGGTGGAATGCGGTCGCGCACAGCTTCCTTGTCAATTTCAATCATTTCGCCGCCGCAACTCATGCAACGGGAGTCGCGCATTTCCAGATCAAGCTCCTGAAAGATAAGTGCGAGTTGCTCCAGCATGGTGAGCGTGGGCGGAACCCAGACTGCCGGGATGATGCCGTCGCGCAGAACACGGCGCTCCATGAGCATGCTATCGGTGGTAAGGATGATTGCGTCCAGCCGGACACCTTCGCGAAGCAAGTCGTCGTCATCAATGTCAGGAATCCAAATGGCTTCGTAGCCGGAGGCACGCAACCAACGAGCGAGACCGCCGAGACCGGCATCGCACAGGAATGCTTTTGTAACACTGCCATGCGTGGCATTGTCTCCGTTTTCACGAGGATGGTCGCGAAGGAATGAGCGTTTTGTTTCAAGAAGGCGGCCATGCACTTCGGCCAAAGCATGGGCGGGGGTAATTCCTTCCCGTTGACTGAGGTACCGGGCTCGAGTCATCAGCCAATTCACTCCCTGATCCATTTTTCGTGCCCGAAGCTGCCCTAAAACTGTCCTAAACTTGGTTTCGTATGCCTTGCCTATACGGTTCATACCCAACCAATTTAAACCATTTCCAAGTATTTTAAACTTTTAGAGATGAAAAAACTTATCATAGCCGTCTCACCAAGAGCATTTTCAGTCAGACTTCCTAAACGGGCACGGTTTTAGCTTAATCCCTCTCGTTGTTAAAAAATGGTTGAGGACTCATTGTCGCTTGTTGCACGACATACATGAAACGAATAGCAAATTTAATTATTTTTCCGCGCTCTTTTAGTTACCTGGAGGTCCCGCTTAGATTGATTTCTGCGTGGGCCAGCTTTTCTCTCACTTTGGCATGCACTGCCATCAGCTATTTGGTTTGGACGATGATGGTTTCAAATTTTCGGACGCTGAAAGTCTTCGGTTTTTTGTTGGGAGGACTATTTGCAGTCGTTGCATGGGTGCGGACTTATGATGTGCAATTGCTCGCCCGGGACAAGCAGAAGCTGGCACAGCAAGAGACGATCGCCTGGGTCAATGATTTCAGTTGGGGAAATTTCAGTTCGTTGCTCGCAGGCTTTTACAGGCAGAATGGTTATGAGGTAGAGGAAGTGAATGGCGGGAGAGGCAACATTGTTGATTTGTTACTTCGGCGTGATGGCAAAAAAACGCTGGTGCATTGCAACCATTGGAAGGAATTCGAGGTGAATGTCCGGACGGTGAAGAAACTTTATCGGGCGCAGATCCAAGAAGGGGCGGACAAAGCCGTTCTTATCACCTGTGGAGATTATACGAAGAGCGCATTGGCTTTTGCCGAAGGAAAGTCACTGAAATTGATTGCTGGAAACCATTGCGTGGAGATGGTGCAGCAGGTGCAACGGAATTTGCGGGCGTCAGGAGTGCCCCTGCCCGAAGTACTCATGCGCAAGGCGGCTTGAAGTGGCAAGTGAAGAGTGAAGAGTGAGGCTGGAAAGCCGAACCTCATCACTCGGCTTCGTGAGAGACAATGAGGAGGATGTCCTTTTCCCGCTTTTCCAGGAATCGACCGAGGCTGCCAAGGCTGAGACGATAGAGCGTTGCCGCCAAAGCCAGGAGCAAAAGCGAAAGCAGCACGTCCACTATCGGGGCAGAGAGCCAGCCTAACTTTTCCGAAACGAACCCGAGTGTTGGCGGTATGAATATGGGGAGTGCCAGAACCGGGAAAAGCACCTGGGTAAGTATAATCATCAGGATGACTTTGGCCGGAGGCTTGGCCGCCTTCATGGAACCGGAGGCTATGCGATAGGGCGTGAGAATGGAAAAGAAATTGGTGGCAATGCTGATCAGCAGAAACATGGCGACAAGCTGAAGGCAGCAAGCAATCAACACCAGTGGAGAGAGGTGGAAGAGTATCGTAATCAAAGCCAACAGAACGAGGCCCAATATTCCGACCAGTGGGGCGAAGGAAAGGTTCTTCGCGAAGAGCACGTCGCGGCGGGCGGCGGGCAGCAGCACTAATGCGCGGAAACCTTCGCGATCGTAACCAAATTGATTGAACAATACCTGGATCAGGCCAAAAAATGTCCCGGCAATTGCCGTAGTGGCGATAAAGAGGCTTATGGTTGGGCCGGGCGCATTCTTGGTATTGGAAAACACCATGCCACCAACGACGACAATCACGATCACATTGGTGACGAGGGCCATTTTGATTTCCGGCGCACGACTTAGGGAGCGCGTGAATGCGAGAAAAAGTCCGGCGACTTCTTCGGTCACGAAGGGAACTTTCTTTTCGAGGTAATTTTTTCGCGGAGCTCCGGCGGATGCAGAGGTTGCGGCAATGACTTGAGGTTTGCCGGGTGTGGCTTCGGTTTGCCCACGATAAAAGCGAAGTGTGGTTTGATAGGCGCGGGCGAGTCCGGCGGCACCAAGAAGAAATGCGCCGAGTGAACCCCAGACAGCAGGCCAGGCATCGCCAGCCATCAATGCCGTAGCGCCCTTGGGCAACCAGAGAAAGGGGACGTATTTATGGGCGGCAACATAACCGGGAGGGAGCATCTCGCGATTGCCAGCAGGTTGGGCAGGCGTGGAATTATTGTTCGTGGTTTGATGCGCCTTGGGACGGTGGCGCATAAAAACATTTATATAAAGGTTGGGGGCCTGCCCAAGCAGCACGACGACCAAGGTGGCGATGACGATCACGTTGCGGCGTTTGCGCGGATTGACCATCATGGTAACGAGCCAACCGCGCAAGCAGTAGGTCCAGGCGGTGATCATGAAGATGAAACTGAACACGAGCGGAACGAGCAGGATCATCACCAGGCCCTTGCTGCAAAGCAGGCCAAGGCAAATGCCAAGGGTTGCCGGAAGAAATAGCATCAGGCTGAAAGTGACATGGGCGGCGAGATAGTTCATGACGAAAACTCCCTGCAAGGAGACGGGCAGATGGAGCAGTCGCGCGAGATCGATGGCTTCAGAGCGTTGAATTTCGACGAGCACGCCGATGAGCCAGGCGAAAAGGAAAATCCCAATCATGACATCCCAAATCATGATGGTGATATTGGGCGGGGCTTGAGGCAGTCCGAACGCGCCAGCGGCAACGCCGCCAATCCCCGCTGCAACGACGAGCATTATGCCGCCAATGAGGCCGAGGGTCTTGAGCACGGCATTGAGTGCGCCGCCCCGCGTAAATTGGTTGCGAGACAAACGCCAGCGAAGCCAGAGGATGGTTTTGAGTTGGTTCCAGTTCATCTCAAGTCAGCTTTCAAGCCAGCTTAATTTCTGAGGAGCATGGTCTTCACCGCCTACCGCCTTGATAAAGGTTTCTTCGAGGGTACCGCTGGCGCGGACTTCCTGCATGGAGCCTTGATAGACCAGCTTGCCCTTGGCGATGACGCCAACGTCGGTGCAAAGTTTTTCAACGATTTCAAGAACGTGCGAGGTGAGGAACACGGTGGCGCCGCGGTCAACGACGCGTTTGAGGATGTCGCGCAGCACACGGGAGGCAACGGCATCGACGCCTTCGAACGGTTCATCGAGAAAGAGAAGTTCGGGATTGGGAATCAGCGCGGCGGCGAGGGCGAGTTTCTTTTTCATGCCATGGGAATATTCCATGGTAAGCTTCTTTTCCTCGTTCTCCAGATTCATCATGGTGAGAAGTTCCTGGCAACGTTCCCGCACGGTGGGCAATGGCAATAGATACATGCGTCCGATGAAGGTGAGGTATTCGCGCGCGGTGAGATTATCGAAGAGCGCAAGATTCTCGGGCACGACGCCGATGTGACGCTTCACTTCGCGGGCCTTCGCGGGGTCGTTCACATTTTCGCCGAGGATGGTCATGGTCCCGCTGGTGGGCGCGAGCAGGCCGGTAAGCATTTTGATGGTGGTGGATTTGCCGGCGCCATTGGGGCCGAGAAAACCGTAGAAACGGCCACGTTCAACTTGCAGATCCAAAGTATCAACGGCACAGACATTGCCGAACCGCCGAGTCAACCCCTTGGTTTCAATCGCGAAACTCATGAGAGCAGCGTAGTGGGTCCTGCGGGAAAGGCGAGCAATTTAGAACCACCAATGAGACGAAGGCTTTACCACGAAAGGACACGAAGAAACACGAATGGGAGAACGCAACTGAAGCCGAATTTTATAACCACGGATGAACACCGATGGGAATGTATTAGCCGCGAGAGGGCGCAAATAACGTAAAGAAGAAAGTGGCTGGTAGAAGCTTTTGTGATCATTTAACGAAATAGCAAGAATCGGGCATGCGATAAATCAATTCTGAACGGCACTCTCAAGTGTTCGAATCAAGCGTAGCAGGATCGACCCAGAATTCGTCTTTGGGATTTATGTCAACGACCGGCATTGGTTCAAATTTGGAAGCGTCGAACGGCGGGAGTTTTGGCTCGGGCGCGCCTAGCTCAGCAAGGAGTTTTTTTGCGTTGGTCAGTCCGTAGTGGTAGGCAAAGGGCGGACCATCGCACCAAGCGAGTTCGTAGGCTCGGGTCGCGGCCGCGATGGCAACGATGCGGTGAGACTCGCGCTTTTTGCCTTTACACTTCTTCATCTGGTCACATTCGATTTGGGCGAGGACGTTCCGCGCATCTGCATGCCAGAGGCAATACGGACCGTGCTCAGCGGGCACCCAGACTTGATCAAGAAGCTCGCGCGCGGCAGCGTGCTCGGCCTTCCGCCGGTGCAATTCCGCCAGGGCGGTGAGGGCAGGGAGTTCTTCTTCGATGAGGTTCACCTTGCGTGCGCGTTCAAGCGCATGATGCAGGTGTTCAGCGGAGGCGGTTAGATCATTCGAAGCAAGCGCTGCTTCTCCATGCACACGCGCAAGGCGAATAACATCCCGTTCGAAACCCGTCTCGTGAACAAACTTTGCAGCATGGCTCACTTGTAGAAGGGCATTCTTTGGCCTGCCAAGCCACAATGCTTGTTGTGCATCCGCAATGAGCGCGAATCCAATGGACTGCATTTCCATGCGCGCGTTTGCCAATAGTATTGCCCGGTTTAGAACGATTTTTGCTTCTCGAACGGCGCCACACACCGCGAGTGACAGTCCGAAACGAGCCGCCACACGGCCAATTGCAGTGCGAGTTTCCCTATATCCTTCCAAGCTCCATGCTTTGTGAGCGAAATATCTAGATACAAATAAATTGCCGGAATGACGTTTGGCATTCGACAAGTCACTAAGACAAAAAATGTTAGGCCCGGCCAATAAGGGCGATTGTTCTTCTAATGAAAGCGCTGACTCTAAATGCTTAACTCCGAGGTCGAGTTCGCCGGCATAGAGACAAGCTCTCCCAAGGGCATTGTACAACTCAAATAACTCTGTCGGATGGATGCTTTGCAACTGACGGACGGTTGCTTGCGTTATTAAAGGAGTAAGCATTTCGATACACTGACGAGACGCATTTAATCGGACATCAGTAGCGCCATCAAGATGGTCAAAAAAGACACTTGCCGCTTCGGCAAAGCGGTTCATGCGAAGCAGCGCATTATAGAGTTCGATAGCGGGGGTCATATCCTCCAACGAATCAATCATGTCGTATTCAGTTTTTGGTACAGCTGCAAAAAACGTCCTGAGCTTCGAGTAAATGCCGCGGCGTGATCGATCATCAAGTTTCTGCCACACGACGCCGCGTACAATGGGATGGAGGTCGTAGCGGTTGGCCTGTTTGTCCCAGCCGACAAGGCCACGGTCTTCGAGTTCGGTCAGTACAGCATCCAATTCCCGGTCATCGCGGCAAGGCTTCGGTGGAACACTCTTTGTTTTTTTCTCGGCAGGAGGCGAGTTCCGCAGATCGCGAATACCATCGAAAGGATTAGGGCGTCGTGGATTTCCACCCTCTGAATTAACCAACAACGCGCGCAACGTATCCCATGTCGCGGGCATACGGAAGGCGGCAATGGTGTGGAGCACGCGGTGTTGCGTTTGGCCAAGGCCGCACAAAGCGAACTCCAAAACATGGGTTTTGGCATTTTTTAACGGTAGCCCGGCAGGATTGAAATCGGGATTAGCCGTACGCCACTGGTCAAAGTTTCCTGGAGAAGGACGGAAATCCGCAACTTCCCCAGCCAACGCGCGAAGGAGAAGCGGGTAGTTGCCAAAGGCCTTGAAGAGCGGAAGCAGTTGCTCGCGCGTCCCGGTGACTTTGAATTCTCGCCAAAGATTCAATGCGTCATCGTCCTTTAACCCTTTAATAAACAGAGGAAAACAGCCCGGCAACGGCACAGCAGTCTGGGTCTGAAGTTCCGCCGGGTAAAGCCGGGTGGAGAGAAGCATGCGTGAAGCGTGCACTTGTGTGAGCCGCCGAAGAAAACGGCCGGCACGCGGGTCGGCGCATTGGCGAAGACGATGTTTTTCCAGGTAGGTTTCCCGAACATTATCCGGAAGGCCCCGCGTCTCGGCTATAATGTTGGCAGTTTGGTCATCAAGGCCATCGTCGGAAAAATGCGCAGCATCCATGCGTGAATAAGCGAGAAGAATGCGTTCCAAACCATCAAGGATGAGAAGAAAGGGTCTGGTGTCGAGTTGACGAAAAAGCGCGTCCTCGCGCGCAAGGGAGTCCAATTTACGCACCTCTGTTTCAGACATGTTAGTAGTATAGGCGAGAGCGCGTATGATAAAGTTTTCATAATGTGCATCGCTTTCATAGAAGCTCCACCACATTCGTCCGGCGAGTTGTGGGAGTTCCTTGGGGGCGATGTCGTTGAACCATTTCCAAGTAAGCGCGCTTTTACCCATGCCACCGATGGCAACAACGGAAAAGATACGCACGTTAGCAGAAACCAGGTGGTTGGTCGTGACCCAATCGGTAAGAAGATTCAATTCAGCCTGCCGGCCAATGATGCCACTGGTTTGAAGCAGCGAATATGGATGGGCAATGTAAGGTTCTGGAGCAATAGGAATGAGATTGGGTGGATGAAAATTAGGAGCGAGCTTTTCACCTGATTTGGCTTGCTCACGCTTGAGTTCGGCTTGAAGTGCTTCAACAATTTGGCCACGGAGTTCTACAGGTGATTTAAACTCTGCGCGAATGCGTCCCTCGCTGGCTTTTGTTTTAAGTTTGGCGAGCTTTTCTTTAGCTTCGGTCTCCACCTGTACCATATCAATTGTAATCGGGTGATCCTTATGCATGGTAAAGATAAGGATGGGCAGCTTGCGCTCGACTGCGCGATTAAACTCCATTTCAGTAATGGAAATGTCATATCCTTTCGGCACGGTGCCATAGCGCTGTCCGTAGATGCCTATATAAATCTCTGCTTCATTCACCATGCGGAGCGACTCGGCGATGGCATCGGCATCAGTAGCTGGGAGATGTTCCATCGCGATGGGAAATACGCCGACACGGAGGCAGGCGTCCATTGCCTGCTTGCGATGTTCAGGCAAATCCACCGCTGTACTACTGATCATCGCGGTTAATCTTTTCATTTAGAATCGTGATAGAAAAACATTATTTATTTACCCAACTATTAGATCCATCCCGCAAATCACGTTAATGAAATGCATTGGACGTTGGGTGAATCATGGTGCGCCTTTCGAGGGAGATTATTGGAAGGGGAATGGGTTATCAAGCTGACAAAGCGGGAGGAATTAAAGCTGAATGAGTTTTGTGAATAAGGAATGGCGCGCTGAGGACAGATCGCCCTACCATCAAAGGAAGGAAAGGGCTCGAAAAAATTTCGGACCTTTGTTAGAGTGAATTGATGAAACGCCATTGTCACAAGTGCGGATGGGAATGGTCGCTGGCGGGTAATCCGGGACGGAGCGAAAGCTGTCACCAATGCGGCACGGACTTGCGGGTCTGCCTCAACTGCGTGAGCTATGACGCGCGGGCGGCGCATCAATGCCGCGACCGGCGGGCGGACCCGGTGTTCGAGAAGCACATGGGGAATTTCTGTGAGTACTTCGAATTTGTCAGGCGTGACTTTGTGGCTAAAGAGGAGAAGAACAGTCGCGAAGAGGCCGCACGCGCGCAATTGAAGAAGTTATTTGGAGATTAGTTAAGGAGCGACAGAGGTTGAAAAATCATGCCACTAATCAGTGGATGTTTAATAGGACTGGGGACTATAAGTATAAATGCTGGAAAAAGAGGCAATGCTCGCTGCCTCGCGCCGACGAAGTCGGCAGAATGATTTTTTATTTGGAACGATTTCCCCCAGGGCGTTGCCTTGGGCTGTATTGTGATGCGCTTTCAGCGCTTCTGCAAGAGGTTGCCAGCCTAACTGGAAGCCTGTCCTACTTTTAAGGCCACACATCGCCGCGAGTCGTCAGTCTATTAAAAAATTCGAACTGCCCGATTGCCGGATCTTGGTTTAAGAGCCGGCTTTAATATGCGTTGCGGAGAAGAGTGACGGAATCGTGATAGCGCTTGTTATCGGCACGGATGCGGCCGGTCAGGGTTTTACCGATGGCAAAGAGGATGGGCGCAGCCAGGTCGGGGGCTTCACAGGTGAGTTTTTCGAAATCGGAAGCGGAGACTTTCAACAGGGTGCTTTCGTAATTTGCAAATACGTCGGCGGAACGCGGCCCCTGATCGATGAGGGAGATTTCACCGAAAAATTCACCCGCGCCCAGCGTGGCGAGAGTCGTTTCCCGTCCATCGACCATGATGCGGACACGGAGTTCTCCTTCAAGGATGAGATACATGGCATCGCCGTGTTCGCCGTGCTTCACGATTTGAGTCCACTGGAAAACCTGAATTATTTCCATGAATTTGACGAAGCGATCCAATTGTTCATCGCTCAAACCGGCAAGGATTTTTACCCGTCGCAAAATTCTCGTGTCCACCCCATTGCTGGTGGCGGAACGGTCGGCCATCGGCGCGCCCTTTTCATGAAAGAACATTTGCAATTCGAGGATGTGGCAGGCTTTTTTCCAGGAATTGTTCCCTTCGATAAATATCCACGTGTCGGCGGCGACACGCCCGTCTTTGATCCAACTGACAAGGTCGGGCAAGCCAACTGGACCGTATGTAATACCATCCGAGCCCCAAATAATATAACCAACAGCAGAATCCCTGGCGGCAGACATAGAAAACGTATAACAAATTTGAGCGTTGAGATAAAGAAGAAAGAAGGCTGTCTGTACAAAAAAGCCCCCTGTCGGCGGAGTTCCGACAGGGGATGAACAGAACTAACTAAAACTTATAAATAACGTTGGCAATGATTTCGTAGGCATTGCGGCGGCTGCCACCGAGGGCATCGCTGAGCAGGGAGGTCGACGGAGCGCCATAAGCATGACCGATACCATCGAGCTGGTGGTCCCAACGGATTTCCAAGCGGCTGATGACATTCTTCCACAGGTCATATTGGAGCGTGCCAGTCAAAGCGAACACTTCGGATGGCAATGTGGCGATGGCTTGACCTTTCGATTGGGAGAAGTATTCCGCGCGGCCATTGAGGGACATCTTTTCCGTGACGGCGAAGGTGCCATACAAGCTGACGGCATTCGCAAAGCCGGAACCAGCGGCCGAGGGTTGCTTGGAGACACCGGCATAATCATAAGCCACGCCGACTTTCAACGTTTTGAGCGGCGTATTCAGAGTGCTGCCGACGTAGAAGCTGGTTTGATCGGATGCGCCGCCCGTGTTGACAGAAGCGGCGTTGAAGCCATTGATGACGCCACCGTAGAGCGTGGAACCAGCAATAAAGTCCCATTCCTTGGGAGCGGTCAGGGAGATCGATCCCATGTAGGTCTTGTAGGATTCAGCCTTGGTACCGGCACTGAAGCCGCCGTTCGGGAACGCGCGGGCGTTAATGACAGGCCCAAAGGTATTAGCCACACCAGCCGAGACGCCGATGGCATCACAGAACTGATAGGAAAGGAGCACGCCGGTATGGGTGGTCGGTTCAATGGTATAACCATACGAACGGGTAAAGTTCGGGTTGTTGCCCGATTCAAAGACTTCGTAGCCGAGGATGGTATCAAAAACGCCGACTTTGATATCCAAGCCGTTGCCGACTGGGGCTTTCAAATCCACGTACGCCTGCTTGACTCCGAAATCCGCTCTTACGCCGGAGGATTGGGTAGCCAAGGCATTGGCATCGGGGCCAAACAAAAGATCGACTTTGTAACCGGCAGCCCAGCCTTCAGCGGCATCGGCTGGTTTCTCCAAAGTGACTTTGACTACGTTGAGATTAAATCCGTCTGCTTTGCCGGGGCCGCCGAAGGCATAGCCAGGGTTAAAAGCATTGCCGGTGCCTAAATTCCATTGTGCGGAGGTATCAACGTATCCGCTCAAAGTTGTGGAAGAGAGCGCAGTCATGACTGAACTGGCTTTTATTGCTTCTTCGGCCTGCACAACTGATGCGAGACTGACCACCCCGACGGCGGCTAATCCCAATGTCCACTGGTTAAACTTCATCTTAGGTTCCTCTGGTTAGTTAGTTAGTTAGTTTTTACTTTCGGTCTCCGCGCCCCAGGACATCCAATCACCAGGGCAAAATTTGATTCGTCGCAATAAACCTGACTACAAGACATAACGCACCCGACGCGACGAAGAGCTAACGGATACGTCCATGCTAGGCAAAAGTCATGCCAATTATATTTAAAATTTAAGTTTCTGAATATCAATATCTTGCGCATTTAGTGGCAGGGATAGCTATTGATGGCCAGTGTTTTTATTGTTCAAGCTGGTCGATTTGAACCACTTAAATCATGATATTCACGTACAAAAACCGGCAATAAACGAGTTGAGAAATTTATATTCCAACAAAAAGCCCCTTCCAGTTTTCCCGGAAGGGGCCTCAAGGTTCTAACTAATTAGAATTTGTAGATCAGGTTCGCAGCGACAATGTAAGAATTCTTACGACTGCCACCGTAGAACACGCCGTCACCAGTAGTTGTACCGGGCCCGACGTTGCCGAACGCTTTACCACCGTCCAAGGAGTGGTCCCAACGAACTTCCAAGCGGCTGATAACGTTCTTCCAGAGGTCATACTGGATCGTGCCGGTCAGAGCCAACACTTCGCCAGGAACGCCACCGATGGCACCAGGGGTACCAAAGAAGTTGGCACCTTGAGCCAAGGAGGTCAGGTTCTTGGAGAGGCTGGCGTATTCACCGCGCACATGCAGGCTCAGCTTTTCAGTGGCCTGAAAAGAGGTATACAATGCAACCGCGTTGGCATAAGCAGAGTTATTACCAGTCAAAGGCTGCTTGGAGATACCAGCGTAATCATACGAGGCACCGACGCGCAAACCGGTGACCGGCGTTGCGAGCGTAAGGCCAGCGTAGAAACTGGTCTGATCAGCACCAGTACCCACAACGTTGTTGAAGCCGTTCACGACTCCGCCGTAGAGCGAAGAACCGGAAACGAAGCCCCAGTTTTCCGGAGCAGTCAAAGCGATCGAACCCATGTAGGTCTTATAGGATTCAGCTTTGCCACCAACGCCGGTAGGCGTGAAGGCGCGGGAATTAATGGTCGCGCTCATGGTGTTAGCCACACCAGCAGCGAGCTGGATCATATTATTGATGCGATAGCTGGCGAGAACGCCCGTGTGTGTGGAAGGCTCAATGGTGTGCCCCCATGAACGAGTGAAGTTCGGGTTATTACCAGCTTCAGTGGATTCATAACCGATGATGCTGTCAAATACACCAACCTTGACATCAAGGCCGTTGCCGACAGGAGCGCGCAGGGCGACGTAGGCTTGCTTGATAGCAAAGTCCGACGACACGCCGGTGGACGAGGTGCCCAAACCGCCAGGGAAGGCGTTGGCATCAGGGCCAAACAGCAGGTCAGTCTTGTAACCGGCAGACCATTCTGCTTCGTCGAGCGGCTTTTCCAACGTGACTTTGACGACGTTCAGGTTGAACCCATCAGCCTTTTTGGGGCCATTGAACTTGAAGGCGGGAGCAAAAGCGTTGCCCGTGCCCAAGTTCCACTGCATTGAGGTGTCCACATATCCACTCAGGACGGTGGACGAGAGCGCGGTCATGACCGAGCTGCCCATCTTTTCTTCAGCCTGAGCTACCGAGGCGAGGCTTACAACCCCGACGGCGGCCAGACCTAATGTCCATTTATTAAACTTCATTTGGTTCCTCCGATGTTAGTTTAGTTCTGTTTTTTCTATGCATTTTTAGAGGGTAAATCCGGTTTACCCCGCACCCTAAAGGTGCATTTCCCCGAATAAATAGAAAAAAGTGGACATTCTGGCAACAGTTTTTTTAATATACTTGGGGGTCTATTTTCTGTCCTTTCCGCGAAACCTGCTTTTCCATGCCTATTATTACTAATGTTTTATGCGCTATATTAGAATTATAAATACAAAAAGCACCTTTTCTGGCGTACAGCTTCTGTCCAAGGATGAGGCAGGCGAGCATTATATAGATTGTATCGTTTTCAATTGCGCCTTTCTTTTCCGCCGATATTTCATGGTTTGAAGTCCTTAATGAAGATGGAACGGGGTTTGCTGTTCTGGTGGCATGATTGGCAAATCCAGTTATTGCAATGTAATGAATCCGGCACTTGTGACCGGGTCTTTCAACCCTGATTTATAATCCTATGCCATCCTTTGCATATACCGCTCGAGAAACCGGCACTGGCCGGGAAGTCCGCAGTTCGGTGGAAGCCGCGACTGAACAAGCCGCCATCAATGCCTTATTGAACCGCAACCTTTTGGTTGTTTCCATCAAGGAAAAGGTGGGCAAGAAGGGCAAGACCTCCGGGGGCAAGGTTGCACTTCAGGATCTTGTTATTTTTACCCGCCAGTTGGCAACGATGCTGGACGCCGGTTTGGCGATGGTTTCCTCCTTGCAAGGCTTGGCCGAGCAGACGACCAATAAGGTCATGCACGACGTGATCAAAGATGTTTGCACGCGGGTCGAATCCGGGGACAGCTTTTCCGAAGCGCTTATCAAGCATCCCAAAGTGTTCAATCGGCTTTATGTTTGCATGGTGGGAGCGGGTGAAAAGGGCGGCTTGCTCTCTGAGATTCTCTCCCGTCTGGCTACTTACCTGGAAAATACCGCCCGGCTGCGCCGCAAGGTCAAATCGGCCTTGATGTATCCGACCGTGGTTACCGTGGTGGCGATTGGTATTACCATATTCCTGCTGGTCAAGGTGGTGCCGGTCTTCGGCGATATCTTTGAAAGTTTCGGCGCGGCTCTGCCAACCCCGACGCAATACCTGATCAATCTGAGTAAATTCGTGCAAAAGTATATTATCTTTGTGCTGTTGGGCGGTGGCGGGTTGGTCTATGGCTGGTTTTATTTTATTAAAACTCCAGTTGGCCGCGAGTTTTGGGATGGCCGGCGTATCAAGCTGCCGGTCTTCGGTCATATCGCCCATAAGATCTGTCTGGCGCGTTTCACCCGCACGTTCTCTTCGCTGATTCGAAGCGGTGTGCCGATTCTCGAAGTGATGGGGATCACTGCCAACACGGTTGGCAACGTGGTCATGGAAAAAGCCATTAAGGTCGCGACTACGGATATTGAACGTGGCGAAAATATATCTGCCGCTCTTTCCAAGCACTCCGTTTTCCCGCCGATGATCATCCGCATGCTCTCGGCAGGTGAACAGACGGGTAAACTGGACGCCATGATGGAACGTATCTCGGACTTCCTGGACGAAGAAATTGAAACGATTCTGTCCGGCCTGACCTCGCTGATCGAACCGATCCTGATTGTTTTCCTCGGTGTGGTCGTCGGTGGTATCGTGATTTGTATGTTTTTGCCGATCTTCAAGATGAGCGAAATCGTCAACAAACACTAAGTTCGCTGCCTCGCTTTACGGCGCTGGGTGGACGGGAAAAGAATCCCGCTTGCCCAGCGCTGCTGCTTTCTATTAGCCTGTAGCCGATGGCAAAAGTTCTGTTGGTCGATGATGAGATGACCATGGTGCAAATGGTCACGGAGTTTTTGCGCCAGGAAGGGCACGAGGTTTTTCCTTATACCAATTTCAAGGACGCCATCGCCGCGCTGGAGACGCACACGCCGGAAATTGTCATCAGCGATCTTTATTTCGACAAGACCCGCGCGCACGGTTTAGAAATCCTGCAGAAGGCCCGCTCCATCACTCCCCCGGCGAGTGTCATTATTATTACCGCGTTCGGTTCGATTGAAACGGCCGTGGAAGCGATGAAAAGCGGCGCTTACGATTATCTGGAAAAGCCGTTCAAGCTGGACGAATTAAATCTCTGCATCCAACGGGCGCTTTCTTATAACGAGGCGATTTCGGAAAACCTTTACCTCAAGAAACAGCTTAAGAAGAAATATCAGTTCAGCCAAATCATCGGCACGGCGCCGAAAATGCAGGAAGTCTTCAAGATGGTCGAGCGGACGGCGGACACGGACAGCACCATATTAATTCTCGGTGAAAGCGGGACGGGCAAGGAACTGGTCGCCCGGGCATTGCATTTTAATAGCAAACGCCAGTTTGCGCCGTTCATTCCAGTGAACTGCAGCGCATTGCCGGAGAACCTGCTTGAGTCCGAACTCTTCGGTCATCGCAAGGGAGCGTTTACCGGAGCGATCAATGATAAGAAGGGGCTTTTTCAGGAAGCGGATGGCGGCACGATTTTTCTCGACGAGATTGGGTCCATGCCGCCGGTGTTGCAGAGCCGGTTGCTGCGGGTGTTGCAGGAACGCGAAGTCCGGCGCGTGGGCGAGAATGTTCCCACCTATATTAATGTGCGCGTGGTGGCCGCCACGAACGAGCCGCTCGAAGAGCGCATCAAGGACGGAACCTTTCGCGAGGATCTTTATTACCGGTTGAATGTGATTTCGATTACGATGCCGAGCCTGCGGGAACGGCGGGATGACATTCCCCTGCTCGTTTCCCATTTTCTGAAGAATAAGATTAATCCCCGTTCCGGCCAACCGGTGCAAATCACGCGGCAGACAATGGAAGTACTGACGGCGCATGATTGGCCGGGCAATGTGCGCGAACTGGAAAATGCCATCGAACGCGCGGCGACGTTGTGCGAGAATAATGTCATCCAAGTGAATGATCTTCCACCCAGTCTGCTGAAGGCTTTGCCGCAGTTTAGTTCCACGCCGGCAGTTTCGGGAGAGATCGCGCAATTACCGATGTCGAACACGTCAGCGACGCCATTGAAATCCGGCACTGGCGCAGAGGGCGAAATGTCGGCACTGGCCCAGGCGGGCACGGGACATCCGGATTTGCCGTTGAAGGATTTTCTGCGCGAACAGGAAGTGGCTTATTTGAATCGCACGATGGCGCTGGTCGGCGGTGACAAGGAGAAGGCGGCGATTCTGTTGGGCGTGAGTCTGGCCACTCTTTACCGCAAACTTTCCGAGGACGGCATCTCCTAGCTGCACACCATTTCAGCGCTAAAAATTTAGCCACGCAATCACTTAAGCTTGTCCCTGATTATGCGGATTATGTGGATTACGTGGATTAGCAACTCCCCAATTTCCAACTTAAGTCACTTACCACAAACCACTTACAATCAACACATTCGCCATTCGAAATTCACAATCCCCCTACCTTCTTCATTCAAAACTCAAAATTATCCCAGGCTTGGTCGGCCCCGAATCCCGGCTTTCTTTTTGCCCCACTTTCTGCATATCATTGGCTGATGCAATTCATCCGCGACATCCACGCGGCCAAGGTTTCGTTGCGCCAGCCGGTTATCTCCTTCGAATTTTTCCCACCCAAGACCGATGAAGGCGACCGCGCCCTCTTGGAAAAGACCATCCCGGCCCTGCTCGAACTCAAGCCGGATTTCTGTTCGGTCACCTATGGCGCGGGCGGCGGGACGCGCGACAAGACGCTGATGATCGTGGACCGCATCCAACGCGAGCATCGACTGCCGGCCATGCTCCATCTCACCTGCGTCAACGCCACCCGCGAGGAACTTCGCAACGTCATTGAGCAAGCCCGCGCACTCGGCATCACCAACATCCTGGCCTTGCGCGGCGACCCTCCCGGCGGCAACGGCCAATTCACCAGGACCGAGGGCGGCTTTGAATATTCCCATCAACTCGTCAGTTTCCTGCGCGAACTGGGCGGATTCTCCATTGGCACCGCCGGTTTCCCGGAAGGCCACATCGCCTGCACCCAGGGCAAACATGTCGATTGGGATCACCTGAAGAAGAAGATTGATTGCGGCGCTGACTTTGTCATTACCCAGTTGTTTTACAACAACGCCGACTATTTTGAATTCCGCGACCACCTTGTCGGCAAACTCGGCGTCAACGTCCCCCTCTTTCCCGGCATCCTGCCGATTGTCAGCGCCAGCCAGATCAAACGCATCACCGCCCTCTGCGGCGCCAAACTCCCCGGCCAACTCGTGAATTGCCTCGAGAAATTCGCCGATGACGACCAGGCCGCCGCCGCGTTCGGTATCGATTACGCCACGCAGCAATGCGCCGAACTCCTGCGCGAAGGCGCGCCGGGGTTGCATATGTACACCCTCAACAAAGCCCCCTCCACCATCCAAGTCCTCAAGAACCTCAACCTCTAGCCGTATATCCGTCTTCCCATCCTAATCTTACTCATAATCCAGTGTTATCCCATAAGAGCATGGCTCAGCAATCACCCGCTTATTCTACGAGGGTTTGCTGATTTTTTTTGAGGGGG
>JAQGPC010000166.1 GCA_028293285.1 Pedosphaera sp. | reverse complement strand
GCCGTGAAATAACCCGTCTCACCGACTTCCAATTTCTCGCGAATATATGGCTTGGGGTTGAAGCTACCAACTTCCTTCACTTCCACGTTCTTGCCGGAGTGAAGCAATTTTACCTGCATGCCAGCCTTCAACTCGCCATTGAACACGCGCACGTGGGTGACGACGCCTTTGTATGTATCAAAAAATGAATCAAAACCGAGTGCTTGAAATGAAGGCGCACCGGTGGGTTTGGGCGCGGGGACTCGCGCTACGATTGCTTCCAAAATTTCCTCAATGCCGATGCCTTCTTTTGCGCTCGCCAGAAGGGCCGACTCAGCAGGAATTGCCAGGATGTCTTCGAGTTGGGTCTTGGCGAGTTCGACGTTGGCGTGAGGCAAATCGATTTTGTTGATGACCGGGATAATGGTCAGATTTTGCTTCATCGCCAGATGGACGTTGGCGACGGTTTGGGCTTCGACCCCTTGCGCGGCATCAATGATGAGCAAAGCCCCTTCGCAGGCGCTGAGGCTGCGAGAGACTTCGTAGGAAAAGTCCACATGACCTGGAGTGTCGATGAGGTTCAACTCATAGGTTTCGCCGTTCTTGGCGAGGTAGGTCATGGTGACCGGGTGCGCCTTGATCGTAATGCCGCGTTCGCGTTCCAAGTCCATGGAATCCAACAACTGCGCCTCCATGTCGCGCGTGGCAATGGTGCCGGTGCGGTGCAAGAGGCGGTCGGAAAGAGTGGTTTTCCCATGGTCAATATGGGCAATAATGCTGAAATTTCTAATATGTGCTGCGTCCATCAGTAAAATCCTGTCCTAAACTAATCTGAATTTGAGACTTTGCCTATAAATACCCCGAAAAGATAACCACCTGCGGCGTTAAGAAAAGAGGAAAATTCAACGGTCAGGTGGTAAATAAGTGAGTTTTGCAGGAATAACATTAAGGAGGGTCATTTAATTAGAGAACTATGAAATAAGTTGCAGAGGTTTGAGAGTTGGCTGGGAGTTTTGGAAAACTAACAGTATGGATGATTTAGGTTGCTGAGCCTGGGACGGTCGCTCTCCGAAAACGATTGCTTATACGCCGCCGGCCACGACGTATAAGGATTGAAGGTCGTCGGCGCGGGAGGGAAAACCGGGGAGTTTCTCAAGCAAGTCGGTCTCGGTCACGCGGGAGATTTGGGTGAAGCCGGATTGTTTCAGGGCCCATGAGAGTAGTTCAAAATCAAAAAGGTTTTTATGTTCGCCATTTTGATGAAAAAGATGGTTGATCATTTCTGAGGATGGTGCCTTGCCCAGGGAAAATTTTGGAATACGGGTGCGGCATTCGGCGATCAAATCCACCATGCGGTGCTCCATATAAGAGCGGCAAACTTTTTCAATGTCCGGACAGCTTAGCCATAATTCACCTTCTGGTTTGAGAACCCGGCGAAGCTCACAGAGGAGCGGTAACAATTCCGTTTTAAGTTCGAGATGTTCGATAGTGTGTTGGGAAACAATGGCTTTGAAAACGTGGTTCTGCCAAGGCAGCCAACCGCAGGCGAAATCGATGTCGTAATCACTTTTACACACGTCCACATTCAGCCAACCGTTGACCAGATGTCGGCCCGAACCGAGATGAAGCCGGTCGTGCGAAGGAATAAAAGGCTTCGTTCCGTGACGTTTGGCGCGGGTTTTGAGTCGTTGCCAATCGAACTTCACTTGCTTAAGAGTCCGCTTGGAGAGGATGCCGCTGGTCTTCCAGTTCCAAATTGCTTTAAGCATGTACAGGGTCTGATTCATGGTTCAGTCCTGCAGCATCCATTAAAATCGACTTGCGAGAGATTTGATCAAACCTGTTTCGTAAGGCGGACGCCGAGTTGGAGCAGTTTCTGTGCATCCACGTCACTTTGGGCTTCGGCGTAGATGCGGAGAATGGGTTCGGTGCCGGAACCGCGCAGCATGAGCCATGAGCCATCCTGACCGCAAAATTTCACGCCGTCATAGGTTTTTACATCGGTAACTGGCGAACGCAACAATTTGGCGGGAGGATTCTTGGCGCAAAAATCCATCAAGGCGGCGCGTTTCTCCAGCGGAAAATGCGTATCAATACGGCCGTAACGATGCGGGCCAAATTGTTTCTCCAGATTGGCGATCAATTTGGTGATGGGAATTTTTTCGGTGGCGAGCAGTTCCAATAACATTAGTCCGGCGAGGATGCCGTCACGTTCGGGGATATGACCGGGAAAGCCAATGCCGCCACTTTCTTCGGCAGCGAAAAGGACGCCGCCCTTGAGCATTTCGGCGCACATGTATTTGAAGCCAACGCCGGTTTCAACGAGGGGCAGGCCGTAAGCTGCGCACATTTTGTCCATCATCGAAGTAGTGGTGAGAGCCTTGACGACACGTCCCCTGCCCTTGCGATTTGCGATGAAATGATGCAACAATAGACAGATGAGTTGATGGGTGGAAAGATAATTGCCACGGCCATCCATGCCGCCGACGCGGTCAGCATCGCCGTCGGTCACGAGGCAGATGTCGTGCGGGTACTTCTTCAGATACGCCGCACTGCGAACATAATTTTTTTCGATTGGTTCGGGATTGATGCCGCCGAATAGTGGATCGTGCGCGGCATTCAACGTGGTGACCTGGCAAGTGGTTCCAGCAAGGAGTTCGTCAAAGCAACCGGCACCGACACCGAACAAAGCCTCGTGAGCAAAGCGGAGTTTGGATTTGGCGATGAGTTTAAAGTCGACCAGCTTCTTGATGGCTTTGTAATGCGCCGGGCGAATGTTTTTGATGGTCGCCCGCTTGTTCTTCACCGCTGTATCCAAATCCACAGCTTGCACAGGATTTTTATCGAGGAAGGATTCCACTTGCAGACACGATGACGGATCAGCGGGACCGCCATAGTAGGATTTGAGTTTAAATCCGTTGAAGGCAGGCGGGTTGTGGCTGGCGGTAATCATCACGCCACCTATCGCGTTCTGTTCCTTGACGGCAAAAGAAACGGCGGGTGTGGGCGTGGGCTCGGAAGTCAATACGACCTGATAGCCATTGCCGGCAAAAACTTCAGCAACGCGGCGGCCGAATTGATCGGAGAGGAAACGGCGATCATAGCCCACGATGACCTTTTGTTCGGTGCCAGCAACGGGGTTTGCTTTCCAGCAATCGGCGGTTGCCTGGGTGACGCGGTCGAGATTGGTGAAGGTGAAATCTTCAGCGATGACTGCGCGCCAACCGTCGGTACCAAATTTAATTTTAGCCATATAAATATGTGATGCTCTAAGCTCAGGTTTTTGCCGCGTGTCCCGCTGGCAATGCATGACGGTCAAAATCAAGGCCATTGTCGCGCGCATTTTCGGTCACGAGTTTGCGCATTTTATTGATGGCGACACGAAGACTGCGTTGACCGAAAAGTCCGGTGCCACTGATAAAAGCATCCGCCCCGACACGCGCGCATTCGGCGGCGGTGGCGAAGTTAATGCCGCCATCCACGCCAATATGGTAGTTCAATTTTAAATCACGACGCCAGACATGCGCCTGCTGAATCTTGGGAAGCGTTTCCACGATGAACGATTGGCCGCCGAAACCGGGATTGACGGTCATGATTAGCAAGGAGTCGATTTGATCCAGGTAAGGTTGAACCATGCTAATCGCGGTGGGTGGATTAATGGCAAGGCCGACTTTTTTGCCTAAGGAACGAATTTTCCAGAGTAGTGAAGTAACTTGGTGTTCGCCGAGTTCGACGTGAATATTGATCTGGTCGGCGCCTGCTTGCGCGAAGGGCTCCAGCAAAATCTCCGGCTTGGAGCACATCAAATGTGCGTCAAAAAACATTTTCGTAAGCGGACGAATGGCGCGCACAACCTGTGGGCCGAAAGAAATGTTGGGCACGAAATGTCCGTCCATAATATCGAGGTGAAACCAGTCCGCGCCCGCCTTGTCAACGCGCACAGTCTCACGAGCGAAATGGCCGAAGTCAGCGGCTAATAGAGAGGGCGCAATAATCATTGGCAACAGGCTAATAAAATCTGTGGCTTCGAGTCAATCATAGCAAGTAGGCATAAACCCGGCGTGTCCTTCTCCTTTAAAGCAGAAGTGCGGACAATGTGTCCGCACTTCCTTGATTTTAATTTCTTCTGCTAACGCAGTGTTAAGCTGTCGCTGGCGCGGGAGACCCGAGACCTGGCAGGTGCGGCGGCACCGGCTTGGGTGGAGCTTCCGGCAACGACGTAGCGGCTTGAGCACCCGAAGGTGGCTCAACTTTTGGCGCTGGCGGTGGCGGGGTGAACTTTCCAGTCCGCACTATTTCTTCCACCTGACCGCCTTCAAGCGTTTCGAACTCCAATAAGGCATTGGCAATCATCTCGAGCTTGTCGCGATTGGAATCAATGATGTCCTTTGCGGCTTTGAAGCCGTTATCAATGATGCGCTTCACTTCGCCGTCAATTTCCTGCGAAGTTTGTTCGCTGTAATCCTTGCTACGACTCATTTCGCGACCGAGGAACACATACTCACTGCTATCGCCATATTGGATCATGCCCAACTTTTCGCTCATGCCCCATTGGGTAACCATGGCGCGAGCCATTTGAGTGGCCTGTTGAATGTCGCCCATGGCACCTGAAGAAATGTCTTCAGAAACAATTTCCTCGGCGATACGACCAGCCATGGTGACGGCGATGATGTCGAGCAATTCTTTGCGACGGCGATTCAAGATATCATCCTTCGGCAGGAACATGGTGGAACCAAGCGCCTGACCGCGCGGAATGATGGTGACCTTGTGCAAAGGATGGGTGTGCTTGAGCATCACGTTGACAAGGGCATGGCCGGCTTCGTGCCAAGCAGTGAATTTCTTATCCTCATCGGTCATCGCCATGCTGCGGCGTTCACGGCCCCAGCGGACCTTGTCGCGAGCTTCTTCAAGTTCAAGCATACCAACAGCCTTGCGCCCTGTGCGAGCGGCAAGCAATGCGGCTTCGTTGAGCAAGTTCGCGAGTTCAGCGCCGGAATAACCTGGGGTGCCGCGGGCGATAACTGCCAAATCCGCAGCGGGATCGAGCTTCACATTCTTGGCGTGAACCTTCAAAATCGCTTCACGTCCGCGCACGTCGGGCAGGTTCACCGTGATTTGACGATCAAAGCGACCGGGACGCAGCAACGCGGGGTCGAGCACATCGGGGCGATTTGTAGCCGCGATGATGATAATGCCTTCTTGGGTATCAAAACCGTCCATTTCGACGAGCAATGCATTCAGCGTCTGTTCGCGTTCATCGTTGCCGCCACCGAGGCCGTGTCCACGACTGCGACCGACGGCATCAATTTCGTCGATGAAAATCAGGCAGGGAGTATTCTTGCGGGCCTGTTCGAACATGTCGCGCACACGACTGGCACCGACACCGACAAACATTTCCACGAAATCAGAACCACTGATGCTGAAGAAGGCGGCATCCGCTTCACCAGCGATGGCTTTGGCGAGCAAAGTTTTACCTGTGCCGGGCGCGCCGACCATCAATACGCCTTTGGGAATGCGGCCACCAAGCTTCTGAAACTTCTTGGGGTCCTTGAGGAATTCAACCAGTTCGGAGACTTCGTCTTTGGCTTCTTCAACGCCAGCAACGTCCTTGAACGTGGTTTTGTTCTTTTCCTTGGCGAGCATGCGGGCCTTGCTCTTGCCGAAACTTAAAGCTCCCTTGCCGGCCATTTTGATTTGGCGGATGAAGAAAAACCAAATCAAGCTGGCGATGATCAGGATTGGTAATACGCTCCACATCACTCCAAGCAATACGGTATTCGGTTCCTGCGCTTTAAAATTTTTGTGGTTGTTGAGCAAATCGCTAAGCTGCTTTTTGGTGAGCAGCACCTTGGTCCGGAAAGGGAGGACTTTTTCGACTTGCTTGTTATTGGCCGCGTCCTTGGCGTTAGTGCCATCTTTAAAATATGTGCCCACAATCTCAGTCATGTATTGGGACTGGGGATTGAATTTAATGGTGGCTTCAGCAATCGCATTAGCCTCCACATAGTGAGTAAATTCATTTTGGCTTAACAGGTCGCCGGTGGCTTCCATCCGATCTTTCAGCAGTACTACCAGGAGTACGCTACAGATGATGGCAATCCATATGATCCAGTTGCGAGATGGCATTTTAAAATCACCATTCTTCTTCTGGCGGTCTTCGTCGTTAATTCTATTATCGTCTGACATTTGGTTACTTATAAATATTGTGCCAAGCTAACATGGCAGGTGTTTTTTGCAACTGACGGAACTATAACCTGTCCCAGCACCATTTCAACCGCTGGCGGGTGGTTTTGTCGAGCTTGAAACGTTCCCCGATTCGCAATCCTTCCACCCAGAAAATCTTTCCCTCGCTCGTGGTGGCTACAATCCGTTGATGACGGTCACTGCGGGACACCTTTTCATTTGTAAAGAAATCCTGCAATTTAATGGCATTACTCATGCCGATTGGCTGAAATCTATCACCCGCTGACCAGTGGCGTAATATTACCCTCGAACCGACCTTTGCGCCATCGAAATACTCACAATTAGTTATTTTCTTAGGGATTTTGAATATTAGGGGCTTGGTAGCCGAACTAACTGTCCAGCATAGCTTTACCCCTTCCCAAGTCGCCTCCCCTGCCCCTTTTACCAAGTTTAATTCCTTAATTCCTTCCAAAAAGGCGGTTTTCGCTTCATTTCCAGAATTTAGCCTGATTTTGCCTAGTTCATCGCGAGTTATTACAACTTTTGACATTACCATTACTGGGCGGTTTGGTGTCTCGCGTAATGTCTCTACCAAGTCGAAATCCGCTGGGATGCCATGCTGGAGCAATTGCATATATATACATCGCCGTTGGACTGCGATTGGCAATTTAACGAACTTTTCTTTTTTTTGAGTGACTGCGAGCCATTTTCGGGCTGCTCCGTCCATAAACTCGCTTTCGGCCCGCAGAAGCTCCATTTGCCGCAAAATCACTTTTCCCAGCGCTGGTTGGTACTCCTTCGTCAAGAGTGGGAGCAACTCGTGCCGGACGCGATTCCGTAAGATCTCCACGTGTGCGTTGGTCGCATCCTGACGAAACTTTACCCGTTCCGCCTGTGCATATTTTTCCAATTGTTCCTTTGGCACGTCTAACAGCGGTCGCACCAAGGTCAGTCGCCGATCCGCCGGTGATGCACTTCTCCATTCCATCCCTGCCAAACCTTCGCTACTGGCGCCTCTCAACAATCGCAGGAAGAACAACTCTACTTGATCATCCGCGTGATGTGCCAAAGCCACGATGCGAATCTTAAACTGTTGTGCAACACGAGCCAGGAATTTATGACGCAATTGCCGGGCGGCCATTTCCAGAGAAATTCCTTCCTTGCGACCAAACTGTTTCACATCTGCACGGTCGGCCACAAATTTCCAACCGAGCGTTCGGGCAGTCTGTGCAACCAACCGTTCATCTGCGTTACTGCTTTGTCCCCGCAACCGATGATTGAAATGTGCCACGATCAATTCCCAGCGATTCTTTTTTGCCAATGCCGACAGCACGGCAAGCAATGCCATGGAGTCCAGCCCGCCCGATACCGATACTAAAATTCGTCGTTCGCGACCAAACAACTTTCGTTGCAAGATCGTCTGTTCAACCTGTTGCGCCAAATCCCGGGACATTCGCGTCATGCTAGACACTCGCTAACAAGGTCGCAACCTTGTTGAATCGGTCAAATATGAATTTTCCAATTGTTTTTAAACGTTTTTAATGTAGGCCCCCCCTCATAATTGCCATCGCACGGGCGACTCATTCACTCCAATAGGCCCCAAAGCATTTTGTCATAAGTATAATGACGGGCATTCGGTTTGGAGTTGTAATAGAAGTAGCCGTCGGGTGCAATGCATTTGGCCCATTCGTTCACAAGCACATTGGCCCGCAAAGAATAAAAGGAACAAGAAGTAATCAGTTTTAGTAAAGCTAAAGGATATCTGCGCGGAACAGAAATGGTGAATCCGTGGATGCGGTTGGGTGAGGCAGAAGTGGTGGCGGGTGATGTTAAGGTAAGGAGGAAGTAAAGTTCACAATACTCAATCAATTGCCGAGTGTTGATTGGATAGCATTGAAGCGGCGTGAACCGCGCTCCTTTGACGCGGACGTTCATGAGCTTTTAATTTAGACGCACATTAAGGGTTCGAATTTTCGGCCCAGAATGGGTGTGCTGGAAGTTTTTAACCAGCCTTCGAGCAGGCCAGCGTAAACGGAGCGGAAATCGACATTGTATTTCATATCGCCGTTCAGCAGATCAGTCGGGGCGAGGCTGGGATATTTGCCAAGTAGACCGGCTTTGACTTTGCTGCCGATGACGAACATGGGCGCGGCGGCTCCGTGGTCGGTGCCGCTATTCGCATTTTCCGCAACGCGGCGGCCAAATTCACTGAAGGTCATCAATACCACGCGTTGCATGTTCCCCTGCGCTTTCATGTCGTCGGTGAAAGCCTTTACGGAATCGCCCAAATCTCTTAACAAGCGGGGATGGGCGGCAGCTTGATTGGTGTGGGTATCAAAGCCGCCCTGGGAAACGTAGAAGACGCGAGTGGGCAGTCCGCCGCCGATCAATTTCGCCACCATTTTTAAGGAGGTGCCGAGTTGAGATTGCGGATAGCTGGCCTTGGTTTCGACGCGACTGCTGATGGCACGGATTTTGTCCGAGCTGACCTGCGCGTCCATCGCTGTCCGCTCCAAGAAATCGAGAGCTGAACCGGTATGTTTGGAGGCACCGGCGATTGAGCCGATGCTGGTGCCGGAATTTCCTTCACCGCCCGCCATCAATATTTCGTCTTCGGGTTGATTCAGCTTGCGATACGATTCTTCACTGGAACTCATTTCGTCGCGCTTTCCTTTTTCGGAACTGATGAAGCGGTAACTTTCTGGATTTTCCAGACTCACACCAATAGGATGCCTGGCGGCGAACGCTTGTGGCATTTGTCGGCCAATGTTCACACCGACGGTGGGATCACTGCCCGCGCAGGCATTATCAAAGTAACGTCCCAGCCAGCCGTAACGCTCGAACTGTTCGGAGTCGCTGGCAGTTTGCCAAATTTCGGTTGAGCGGAAATGAGAACGATTGGGATTGGGATAACCAATGCCTTGAATGACCGCGAGACTGCCGCTGTCGTAGAGTTCCTTGAAACCAGTTAGACTTGGATGCAGCCCGACTTGATCATTCAGCTTTAACACCTCTTTCGCCGCAACGCCAATTTTGGGCCGTGCTTTGCGGTAATAATCGTTGGTGAATGGCACTACGGTATTGAGACCGTCGTTGCCACCCGCCATCTGGAGAATCACGAGAATGGTTGAATCTTTGCCGGTGACGACTTGGGTTGCGGAATCGGCAGCGCTGGCTTGGAGCGAAGAAAAAGTATTTGCGAGAAAGGCGGGCACGGTCCATGATAATGCACCGCCGAGCATGGTGGTGCGGAGAAATTCGCGTCGGGTTTTGAGTGAAATATCGTTTTTCATAGGCTTATCTTCGTTAGGTCAGTTGATATTCCGGAGTACTCATCATCAGCCGGACGGTATTGAGAATTACTGCGTCGTCCAAACCGGGCTGCGAATCCAGATATTGCTTTAGAGTTTCCTGTTGTTTGCCGCGGAGCTTCGCTTGGAGAAGTCGTTTCTCCAGTGCGGCGAGTAGTTTTTGTTTATCCTTCTGTTCGTCTTCGCTCAGAATCCGGGCTATGTCCACCGGGCGGAGCTTCAAGTTTTGCAATCGTTCTGCAATTACTTTGCCAGCCCCTGCCCCGCCATTTCCCAGGTTTAAGTTCACGCCTTTGGCCATGGAAAGATCGCCCTGCACCAGGACTGCTGCCTCGTTGTACCGCGCGAGTAAATTGTTGGTGGTGATCCAGCTTAAGCCGCCGTCCCAACCTTTAACGTTCGGCGGCTGAAATAGATCCTGTCCCAAGTTTCGGGTCAGGCCAAAGCAAACGAGCGGCGGCGGCAATTCCCGCTCCAACACGCGGACAGTCCCGACCAACCATTGCACCGGACTCTTCACCTGATTGCGAATGACTGAATTCGCATAGAATTCTTCACTGTGAAACATTGCCGCGAGCAATGGTTTGAAGTTGTTGCCGGATTTACGGAATGCATCGGCCAGTGCGGTTACCAGTTCATCCGAAGGAGTTTCACTGGCAAAAAAGTTCCACAGCTTGGTGGTGATGAATCGGGCCGCCTGGGGTTGAGCCACGATTTGTTCGAGCACATCTTCGCCGGTCAGGTTTCCAGTACGCCCAAGCACCGTTTTGGTGCCATCGTCGTGAAAGCGTGGACGCTCTTCGAACTGTTGGTTAAGGCGATCGTAAGTCCAGCCAGTCAACGCCCGAGCTGCTTCGGTGATATCCTTCTCGGTGTAATGGCCTTCACCGAGGGTGAAGAGTTCCATGACTTCACGGGCAAAATTTTCGTTGGGATGCTCTTTGCGGCTTTGAGCCTGGTCGAGCCAGATCAGCATAGCCGGGTCTTTGGCAACCGCGACCAACATCTTAGACCAATTACCAACGGCGTGTTGGCGGAATAGGTCATTTTGCTTCCACATCAAATAGGCATCGCGCACTTTTTCGGCACTGGTGGCGAAATGACCGTGCCAGAACAAGGTCATTTTCTCTTGTAAAGGACGCGAGCCTTTGGCCATGCGATTCAACCACCAATGCTTTAATTCGACAATTCGCTGGCGCTGAGTCCTTTGTTCTTCACGGAGTAGTTCCTGCCGTTTTTGAGGATCGGCCTTGCGGGCTTCCATGAAGCGATCCAATCGGCTGGGGTCGGGTTTGGCCCATTCAGGATTTGGAGAATGGCCGGGGATATTCTCGTAATCAACCAGATAAGATACCGCCTTGTCAGGACCGAGGTTGACTAAATGCTCAATTTCTTTTGGTGTGCCACCAAATCCCGCCCGGTTCAAGAGGTGCGCGGCAGTGGTATAGTTCCATCGCTCTTTGGATAGGGGCTTCAGCATAGTTATTAAGACGAACGATTCGGCAAAGAAGTTTCAAGGAAAATTAAAGATCGGTTTCCTACCCGATTGGTAAGAACGATTTGGGAGGGCAACGGAAGCTCTAATTACCACCCTGGAGATACTTTTCAACAGACTTCGCAATCTGCAGCCAGCCTGAGAATTCCATCGGCTTTTCCCAATAGAGATGTGCTCCCATATTTAGAGCCAGTTCCCGGCTCGCGGCATCAAGCGAGCCAGATAAAATCACCACTTTCAAATCGGGAAATGAGCGTTCGCGCATCCATGCCAGCACGTCCAAGCCGCTCATGCGCGGCATTTTAAAATTCAATATCAGCAAACTTGGAAGCGGATATTTTGCCCGGTCAACGAACTTTCCGATCCCGTCTAAATAAGCAATGGTTTCTTCCCCATTATCGAGCAAGGCGGCAATACGCAACCCCGAGGCTCGTTGAAAGGCAAGCTCCAACAGCCGACGATCCGATTCTTGATCGTCAACTATTAGAATATAAGGGGCTGTTTCGGCCATAGAGTGGCGTGATTAGCATGCAGGATACCAAGTGCCTCGCATCAACCCTTTACGTATGGCAAATCTACGATTAAACAAAATAATGCCTGTTTTTTTAGTTAAGTATGGCTGTTTTGTCCCTTTTTGTGACAGGTGACAACGGGCCAAAGGCAGATATAAAATGATAGCTGCCTGATTGCACTGCGAGCACAGCACGGGTGTCTTCCATGCGGAGAAATCTAATTCCTGAAGCTTCCTTGAGGGCACGATTACCTTCGGTAATCTCCGCAGCATTTCGCGCAGGAAGGTAAACTGTAGCGGTTGTATTCGCCGGAATCGTCACTTCGAGTTCGAAGTGGTTGGTATCCAGTTTCCAATTACTGACAATCCGGCCTCGAACGGAATCATAATAGGCTCGCACCCAAGTGATTGGTTCGTTATCCGGATTGCTGCCTGGCGCAGGCAGTGAAGGACGAATCATAATATGTTTAAACCCCGCTCCGTCGGTGTCGATGCCCGCTAATTGAAGAAACATCCATTCACATACGGCGCCAAATGAACAGTGGGCAAAAGAATTCATACCCGCACTTCCGAATCCATTGGTCCGGTCGAATCCATCCCAACGTTCCCAGACCGTGGTTGCCCCCTGCTCCACTTCGTATCCCCAAGATGGATGTTTACGACTTTGCAGCAATCGAACCGCGAGATCGTTTTGGCCGGTGACAGAGAGCGCCGGGAGAAGCGCGCGCGTGCCAAGAATTCCCGTGCCAATGGTCAAATCGTCCTTGCGTATCCTTTCTGCCAGGCGAGCCCCAGCGTTCGTGCGTACCTCGTCCGGCAACAGATTCAGATTGATCGCCAAAGCATACGCCGCCTGGGTATTGACAGAAAGTTCGCCATCGCGTTTCAAAAATTTCTTTTGAAATGCAGCCTTTGTTTTCTCAAAGAGCCGAGCGTACTCCAGGGAATCCGATTCGTTGCCAATGGCATGAGCCATTTCTGCCATTAACCTGGCAGAGTATGCGTAGTAAGCGGCATCAATAAGATCGACGGGAGTCATTTCTTTGAGAGCCAGCCAATCTCCCCAAAGGTTCCCCTGCTCCACACTGAGAAAATTCTTACTATTGCGTTTCCGAAACTCCATGAACCGCTTCATGGAATCATAATGTCGTTCGATGATGCGTTTATCGCCATAAACCTGATAGATGGTGTAAGGACAGATGATGCCCGCTTCCATCCAACCACTCGCGAAATCCTTCTCATTCTGCATTGGGAAAGGAGCATAAGGGGGAAATGCACCGCTGGGACGCTGGGCTTCTTCAAGGTCGCGAAGCCACTTGGTGTAGAATGCCGCTGTATCGGCGTTACAAGTCGCCGAGCGGGCATAAACCTGCGCGTCCGCTGTCCAACCGAGACGCTCGTCGCGCTGCGGACAATCCATGGGCACTTCCAAGAAATTGGCTCGTTGCGTCCAGACAATATTGCGAAAGAGTTGGTTAACCATCGGGTCGGAGCAGGTGAAATCACTGGCGGGTGGCGTGTCGGAGTGTATCACCATGCCAGTAATGGCATCCAAGTCCGGTTTGCCGGGATAGCCGGTGACTTCAACGTATTGAAAGCCGTGAAAAGTAAAACGCGGTGTGTACGTCTCGCCTTCGGGATTGCCGTTTAGTATATAATAATCATGAGCGCGGGCGCGGCGCAGGTTTTCGGTCATCAACGTGCCGTCCGGATGAAGCATTTCACCGTAACGAAGTCTGATGCGGGTTCCTTTTTCACCGCGGACTTTCAAACGAGCCACCCCGGCAAAGTTCTGGCCAAGATTAAATATGTAAACGCCGTTCGTGGGTGACGTCACGGCAATAGGTTTGATTTCCTGGATCATGCGCACCGGCACTGAAGGATAGGCTTCCATTATGCGTGGTCGCTGGAAGCCCAGTTCAACCATGTTCGTCCCGCGTGAATCGTAAAAGGGAGCCCGGGTGCTGCCATTCTCCTCCGCACGAATGGTAGGCAACCAGCCTTTATCATCACAACCCTGTTTGTCCCAACCAGATAATTCCATGCGAGCGTCGTAAAATTCACCCATTTGAATATCAGCCTCCCGAATCGGGCCACTGTCAGTGACTTTCCAAGTTTGGTCGGTGTTGACGATAGCCTTGGTGCCATCGGGGTAATCTATTTCCAGTTGAGCGAGCAGCGCAGGCGTCTTGCCATATAAGTAGCGGCCAATTTTGTTGGGACCAAGGCGGGTCGCCAGGCCAAAACCGAGATAGCCGCTATACCAACCATCGGCGATGATCGCCGCGATGACGTTCGTGCCGGGCTTAATAAACTCCGTCACATCGTAGGTATTGTAGTAAACGCGCTGGTGATAATCACTCCAACCCGGAGTGAACCAGGCATCACCTACACGGCGGCCATTTATATGCAATTCATAGAGGCCAAGGGCAGTTGCATAAACGGTTGCGCGGCGAATCGGTCTGGCAGTTTCAAATGGTCTTCTGTAGTAATGTGCTGGCGGCAGGCTATTGGTCAGCCGATTTTTGTGAACGGGCGTGGTGTCTCGAAAGCTAATCCATTGCGCTGACCAATCGGACGCTTTCAGCAATCCCATGGACCACATGGCGGATTCGCTCCAGGCGGAGGGCTTGCCATCCTTGTCCCACACTTTCACTTTCCAGAAGCAGTGTTGACCGGAAGAAAGCGCCAGCCCATCACAAACAACGTGCAAGGTTCCCTGGCCGGGAATTCTGCCAGAATTCCAAAGATCACCCTGTTCCTGCTTAAGGTTTTCTTCACTACTTGCCACGAGAATTTGACAGGAGGTTTGTCGTTGTCCACGTTCGGATGATTCCACCTGCCAGTTAAGGCGCGGCTTGATTTCATCGATTCCAAGCGGGTTCTCAAGATATTCACAACGCAGACGAGTAGCTGCAAGAGTTGGTGTGGAAGTGTCGGCGCACGCATCCGAAACAAAAAAAACGACGATCAGCAGCGATAAAAGACTGAATACCCTGAGCAATTGGCCAAAGTAATTCCGCACGACATCGTAAATGGAACAAAACATCCTGGTTAACCACTGCGGTTCATTGTTGATTCAAGCTTAGTTCACCCCAGAATTGGCCGAATGGCGAGTGTCTTTTACGCGCCGATGAAAAATCCCAACAAGCTTTCCTGGTTCGCGAACTTTGCAACTGAGTTAACTTCTTTCCGTAAACAAAATTATTTTAAAATTTCTATTGCATTACAATTCCAGTTTGTTACATCTGCGCACAGTGCAAGAAAAGTTAGTGGTCCCACCTGGTTCCGAAACTGAAAAACAGTCTCGGAATGAACCGGAGGTTTATGCGATTCAAGCGGAGAATCTGGTTCGCCGCTTTGGAGATGTCGAGGCCCTCTCACACGTTTCAGTGTCCATTCGCAAAGGGGAATTTTTTTCCCTGCTCGGTCCCTCCGGTTGCGGCAAAACCACCTTGCTCCGCATCATTGCAGGATTGGATCACTGCGATGAGGGCATCTTAAAAATTGCGGGACGTGATGCAACGCAAATTCCGGCGCACAAGCGTCCGGTCAACACGGTCTTTCAATCCTATGCGCTATTTCCACATTTGAGTGTACGTGACAATGTGGCCTTTGGTTTGCGCATGAAGAAAGTTGCGATTGAGGAAATCACGAAGCGGGTTGAGCGCATCATGGCGCTGGTGGAAATTACGGCTTTTGCGGAACGTCGTCCCGGACAGCTTTCGGGTGGGCAGAAGCAACGCGTGGCGCTGGCGCGAGCGTTGGTGAATGAGCCCGAAGTGTTGTTGCTGGATGAACCATTGGGGGCGTTGGATTTGAAGTTGCGCAAACAGTTGCAAGTTGAGTTGTCACAACTTCAGCGGCGGTTGGGCATCACATTCATTTTTGTCACTCACGATCAAGAAGAGGCTTTAGTAATGAGTGATCGGATTGCGGTAATGAATGCGGGGAAGATCGAACAATTGGATGGTGTAGAAGATTTGTATGAGCGACCGCGCACGCGGTTTGTGGCGCAATTCCTGGGTTCGTGCAATTTGGTGGAGGGCGTAGTGCGCGAGGTGACGGGTGCGGTAGCCAGTGTGCAAACGACGATGGGTGATTTGCGGGTGGAAATTGGAGACGCGACACGAAAGGTTTGTGTTGGTGAAAAGATTACATTGGCGATTCGACCGGAGAAAATGCATTTCAATTCCAAGGTTGCAGAAAATCAAGTGAAGGCGGTGGTGCGCGATAGCATCTATAGCGGTGCGGAAACGCAGTATCGGTTGGAGGCGGGAGAGCGGATGCTTAATGCGTGTGCTTTGAATTCGCGGGTGGGCAGCCAAGGCTTGAATGTGGGTGAGACGGTGCTGGTGCATCTTCCGGCGGATGCACTGATTATCTTAAATGATTAATCATTCTCTGTGCGACATCGAAAACAAAATTGAATACTATTCTATCTAAAAGTCCCGGCTCAGAAATCAAAGAGCATATCTCTTATCGGGGACAGCTAAAACGTTCAGCCATTACCACCGGCCCCGGATTGGTGTGGTTAGTCTTACTTTTACTGATTCCATTAGCAGCATTGGGCGTTATCAGCTTCCTGAGTCGTGGTGATTATGGGGAAATACAATTGCCGTTCACGCTCGAGAATTATAAGCGGCTGCTGGGATTTGGATTGCTCGGATTTGACTCGTTGTATCCAGCAATTCTATTACGCAGCCTGGCGTTGGGAGCGGGCACAGCGTTGATATGTGTGGTAACTGGTTTGCCGTTGGCGTTCTTTATTTCGCGATTGCCGGCGAGATTTAAAACTCCGGCACTGACATTGGTGATCATTCCGTTTTGGACTAATTTGCTGATCCGGACGTATGCGTGGCAAATTTTGCTGGCACCGGAAAGCTGGTTAACGAGGTTTGTCCACGCGATAGCAATTGGGAATGTTGGCGATCCACTTTATCCCGGCACGTTCGCGGTTGCGATAGGAATGGTATGTGATTATCTGCCATTTCTGGTGCTGCCATTATATGCGTCGGTAGAGAAATTGGATTGGAGTCTCGCTGAGGCAGCAATGGATTTGGGGGCGAATCGGATGCGGGTATTTCGACATGCATTACTTCCACAGATTATGCCGGGATTAATTGCGGGAACGATTTTTGTTTTTCTGCCAGCGACGGGACAATTTGTGATTCCTGATTTGTTGGGCGGAGCAAAGACGGTGATGCTGGGCAATGCGATCCAACAACAATTTGGCCAGAGCCGGGATTGGCCGTTTGGTTCGGCCATTGCATTCGTGGCGCTGGCTTTGGTAATGGTTGGTTTGTGGTTGTATGCTCGTAAGAGCCAGGGAAAAGGAGGCCCTGACCTGCTGTGAAACGTTCTTCGATGTCACTCAATTTTATCGCCGCCCTGCTCTACTTATTTTTGTACGCGCCGCTGGCAGTGGTGATTGTGTATTCGTTCAACGCGGCGCGATTTGGTGCGGGCTGGAGCGGATTCACGACGAAATGGTACGGGGCGCTTTGGGAAAATTCGCTGGCCTTGTCGGCCACAAAGAACACGCTATTGCTCGCGGTGTCCAGCACGGCGATTGCCACGGTGTTGGGAACGATGCTGGGTTATGGGATGAATCGTTTTCGGTTTCCCGGCAAAGCGTTGTTCGGCTGGTTTTTGTATGTGCCAGTATTTATTCCGGACATTGTAATGGCAGTGGCGATGCTGTTGTTCTATTCGCTGCTGCGTAAATGGTGCAGTTTGTTCGAGCTGGGATTAACCACGATGATTTTGGCGCATGTGACTTTTCAAATTCCGTTCGTTGCAATTGTGGTGAGGTCGCGTTTGGTGGGACTAGACCCAGCGTTGGAAGAGGCGGCGGGTGATTTGGGGGCGAATGAATGGCAGACGTTTCGTCACGTGACATTACCATTAATACTGCCGGGCATAGTCGCGGGTGGGATGCTGGCATTTACGTTGAGCCTGGATGATTTTGTAGTGAGTTTCTTTACTAGTGGGCCGGGGGCCACCACCCTGCCCATCTTAATTTATTCGTCGGTGAAGCGCGGTATCACGCCGGACATCAATGCACTTTCGACGTTGATTGTGCTGGCCTCAATTGCGGGGACGGTTGTAGTTACTTTGTTGCAACGGACGAAGAAAGTTTAGGTCGGAATCAGTTTATGAAAAAATACCTGTTAACTATTATTACGAGTTTGTTCGCCTGCTCTGGATTCGCGGAACAGCAGAAGCTGAACCTGTTCATTTGGAGTGAATATATTGATCCGAAGATCGTGGCGCAGTTTGAGAAGCAAAATGATTGCAAGGTGAACATTGATCTTTATGAGGATGCAGAGAGCATGCTGGCCAAGGTGCAAGGCGGTGGGGTGTCACTCTACGATGTGGTGGTGCCGCCAGATCATATGGTGACGGCGATGGTGAAATTGAACCTACTCGCGCCTTTGCGACATGAGAAGATTCCCAACTTGAAGAACATTGATGAGAAGTTTGCGAATCCGCCGTTTGATCGAGGGAATAGATATACGGCGGCATATCAATGGGGCACAGTGGGGATATTTGCGCGGCAAGCCAAAGGACAAGCTCCGCTCGCGCCGACGTGGGGATTATTCTTTGATCCCAAGCAACAAGCGGGTTCGTTCATTCTGATTGATTCAGTGCGAGATATGCTCGGCGCGGCGCTCAAGTATAAAGGGTATAGCTTGAATTCCACGGACCCGAAACAGTTGAAGGAGGCGCGGGACTTGGTGATCGAAGCGAAGAAGCGGTCGGTGGGTTTTGAGGGGAGCGTGGGGGCGAAAAATAAAGTTTTGGCGAAGACGGCACGCGTGGCGATTGCGTACAGCGGCGAAGGGGTGCGTGGGATTGGCGAGGACAAGGAGACGGTTTATTTTATTCCAAAGGAAGGAAGCCAGATCTGGCTGGATAATCTGGCGGTGCTGGCCAAGGCGCCGCACCGGGATTTGGCGGAGAAATTTATCAACTTCATGCTGGATGCACAGATTGGAGCGCAGCTTTCGAGTTACACGCAATTCGCGTCGCCGAACAAGGCAGCGATGCAGTTTATTCCGGCGGATGATTTAAAAAATCCGACGATTTATCCGGCGGCCGACGTTAAGGCGAAGTTGGAATTTCTCGAAGATCTTGGAGGGAAGTCTCGGCTTTATGATGAAATCTGGATGCAGGTGAAGGCGAAGTAGGGAAAACTTTTGGGCTCCGTATCCATAATAGTTAGCCGGTGAAAGTTTGAAACTTCATGGAGTTGAGCGGTTATAACTTTTTTAAGGCTTTCTTTTCTATCTCTTCCACTCGTTTTTTTTCAGTGGCCCTCTCCTTGTAAAATATCAAATGCCTAATTTCTGAATTTTCGCCCTTGAGGACCATGGCTATCTGAGTTCGGTCCGTTTCCCATGTTGTCCGATATTTCAAGTGTCCCAAGGAGATGGCCAAGCCATATTTTTCGGGAGTATCTTTATAACGATTCTGGCTCCACGTCTCGTCATTTTCCTTAGACGGGCCATATTTTTTGGTGAGGAGCGTTTTGAACCGCTTATAATCCTCAAGGTGATCATTCAAATTAGAATGCTTGTCTTGCAGTGAGTATATACCCTCCGTAAGTTTTCCATCCAAAAAATCATAGGCGACCACAACAGAAAATTCATCCAAATTGTCCTTATATAAAAGCAACCTGGGGTTGGTGTCATCGCCCGGTGGTTCGCTTTCGGTGGCCTTGACTTCAGCGCGACTCATGCCCCATCTGGCTTTTCTAAAATCAAAATCCGCGGCACCAAGAGAGACCGAGCAATAGCAAATCAATACCAACAGAATCAGTCGTGTAATTTTATTTTTGTTCATAGGTGACATCGGTTTTCCAACAACCAAGGAGTAGCAAGGCAAATAAATCCAAAAGTCTGTTTTGAGGCAAGTCAAAATAATGAAAGGCGTTCTAATGGTGCGCATCTTGACACTGTTCTTAGTTTGAAGTCCAAAGTTGGTCCCAGTGGTGGTTGCGACGGGCTTCATCGATGGCGAGGAGGTGTTGTAGTCCTTTTGGAGTCCAGAACTGTCCGGGGCGTTTG
>JAQGPC010000130.1 GCA_028293285.1 Pedosphaera sp. | reverse complement strand
CCGGTCTTTGCAATGGTATGTCCAAAAACGCAAACTCGAAGAGGAACAGCGACGGGCGGACATGCGGATTCGCGAGCAAGCGGCTTTATTGGATAAGGCGCAGGACGCCATTATCGTTCACGACCTGAACTGGCAAACCCAATATTGGAACAAGAGCGCCGAGCGGCTTTATGGTTGGACTTCAGCAGAGGTGCAGCAAAGGAATTTAAGGTTAGATGTTTTCAAGACCGATGAACTGCTGGTACTGGAGGCGCTACAGAAAGCGCTTGCTGAAGGTGAATGGTCAGGTGAATTGAAGCAAATGACCAAGGATGGCAAAAAACTCACCGTGCAAAGCCGCTGGACACTCGTCCGCGACGACGAAGGCAAACCGAAATCGATCCTCGTCATCAACACTGACATTACCGAAAAGAAGCAACTGGAGGCTCAATTTCTTCGCACGCAACGGATGGAAAGCATTGGCACTCTGGCCGGTGGAATTGCCCATGATCTCAACAACGTGCTCTCCCCTATTCTTATGGGCGTGGAATTATTGAAAATGAAGATGCCGGATGAAGGCAGCTTGCGGACGCTTAATACCATGGCAGGGAGCGCCAAGCGCGGTTCAGACATGGTAAAACAAGTCCTCAGCTTTGCGCGCGGACACGAGGGCGAACGCACAGTTGTGCAAGTGAGCCATTTAATCAGGGAGATGCAGAAAATCATCAAGGAAACCTTTCCGAAATCCATCACCTATCGCGCTTCCGTTGACGAGCGACCCTGGACCGTCATGGGCGATGCCACCCAGATCCATCAAATATTGTTGAATTTGTGCGTTAATGCCCGTGATGCCATGCCCGAAGGCGGCCAACTTTTGATCGAAGCAAAGAACACCACATTAAACGATTTGGACGCAAAAAAATTTGTCAGTGCCAAACCGGGGAATTACTTATTGCTCGCCGTCTCAGATACCGGCACGGGCATTCCGCCGGAGGTCATTGACAAAATATTCGAACCTTTCTTCACGACAAAGGAAATCGGCAAAGGCACTGGACTGGGTCTTTCCACGGTAATGAGCATTATCAAAGGACATGGCGGATTCCTTGACCTGAAGACCGAGTTGGGCAAAGGAACCACGTTCAACGTTTATTTACCTGCTGCCGAAGCTGCGGTTGCCCCGACTGCCGTGCCCATTCCAGCAAATCTTCTCCGGGGCAATGGGGAAACCATCATGGTTGTTGACGATGAGCCAGCCGTGCTGGAACTCACCAGAGCCATTTTGATTCACCATGGGTATGCGGTTGTCACAGCCATTCACGGCGCCGATGCGCTTGCACTTTTCCCTCAATATGAGGAAAAGATCAAAGTGGTGATCATAGATATGATGATGCCCGTCATGGATGGAACGACGGCCATACGAACTTTAAAGAGCCAGCATCCCCATCTCAAATTCATCGCCATAAGTGGATTAATGCAGGGCGATAAAATCAAACAACAATTAGGCAATGACGTTACTTTTGTTCCCAAGCCGTTCACTGCCGAAAAATTGCTGGAGACGTTGCGGGAATTCCTGAATGCCGACAAGAGCCCAGCCCAAGACGCCGAAATTGCACTCGGCCGGTGATGAAAATGTCTTTATATCGCCAAGCTCAATCCGGCCTCATTTTGCCGAGGCACTAAGGCTGGAATCAGCCCAACCACCACCAAGTGCCTTCACGAGTTGCACACTGGTAACGAGGCGTTGGCCAAGTATCCGCGCGGCCTGCCGTTGAGTTTCCAATTTGGTGCGATCAGAGTCCACCACTTCCAGATAACTGACCAGTCCGGCCAGGTAACGTTTATTCGAGATTTCGGCAGTTCGACCGGCGGCGGAAACGGAACGAGCCTGGGCAGCATCTTGTTCGGCCAGGATACGCAAACCACTCAAACCGTTTTCCACTTCCTGAAAAGCCACCAGCACGCGCCCGCGATACTGTGCCACTGCTTCTTCATAAGCTGCCTTGGAACGTTTGAGGTTCGCCACATTGCGTCCACCTTCAAAAATGGGCAGCGAGATGCTCGGGCCGAGTGACCAGGCGCGGCTTTGCCAATTAAACAGACTGGTGATGTCACCAGTTTCCAGACCCGCAGCGCCGGTCAAGCGCACGACGGGAAAAAACGCAGCCTTGGCGATGCCAATACGAGCATTTTGGGAAGCGAGTAATCGTTCAGACTCCGCCACATCGGGGCGACGCTCCAACAATTCCGAAGGCAGGCCGGGAGGAATCACTGGCGGAATCAGGTCCAGAGGTTTTTCCGCCAACGAAAACTCGGAAGCGCTTTTACCCAACAGCACGGCCAGCGCGTGTTCCAACTCAGCACGGTTTTTGCCCAAGCCAATGTATTCGGATTCAGTGGTGGCGAGTTCCGTCTCGGCCCGCGACAGGTCCAGTTCGCTCGCGCTACCCCCTTTATAGCGAGCTTGCTCCAGTTGCAGCGCTTGTTTTCGGAGTTCAATCGTATTCAGCAGAATGGCGCGTTCGGCATCGATCACGCGCAGCGTGAAATAATTCTGGGCAACTTCCGCCTTCAAGGTCAGCAACACAGTTTCGTAACTGGCAACGCTCGCCTTGGCTTCGTTATTTGCGGCTTCGAAGGAACGACGCACGCGGCCCCAAATATCAAGTTCATAACTAAAATCCACCGGCACCCGAAAGTCGTTGAAAGTATTCTTCGGGAATGGATTCGCGATGTTCGGCGAAGTGCGCGTTCTTTCAGCACCCGGTTCTGCTTGCAAGTCAGGGAAGAATTCAGCCTTGGCCACCCGCGCCGTGGCGCGCGCCTGCGTCACGCGGGCCACAGCGGCTTTCAGTTCCTGGTTATTGGCGGTGGCTTGCTGCTCCAGCTCATTGAGCTGCGCGTCCCCAAACACTTGCCACCAATTTCCCTTGGCTATTTGGTCCTGAGGAGTCGATTCTTTCCAGGTGCCCAATTCTGCTTCCTTATATGTGGCGGGTGTTGCCACGGCAGGCCGCTGATAGTTCGGTCCCACGGCGCAGCCGCCAAGTCCGATTGCCAGCACACCGATTGCGATCCATTTGAATGACGTTTTCATTTGAAGTATCTCCTAATGAATTACTTTTTACTTCTTCGCCAACTGTGGAGTTGCCACCGGGGTTGTTTGGGAAAACACCTGCGTGCCATCCTTGAGCGTGTCCGAGGGGTTGAGAACAATGACGGTATTGTCAGCCAAGCCGGCAACGACTTCGATGCTGGTGCCGAGATCGCGCCCGATTTGAATTTTTTGTAAGTGAATCGTCTGGGCACCATCAACTACGGCCACCAGTGAGCCTTCGCTGCGATTGATAACACTCGTGGCGGGCACCATGATGGGTGGTTCGCTTTGCGCCAATTTCAGTTTCACCTCGGCATGAATGCCGGGCATCAAGACGCCGTCCTTATTATCGACCTGCACCTCCGTAAGCAAAGTGCGGGTGCTGGCCTGAAGCGCCCCCGCGGTGCGAACCACTTTGCCGCTGAAAGTGCGGTCGGGAAATTCTGACACGCGAATTTCCACGGGAAGATTGACCGTCACATCCCGCATATGCGCCTGTGGGACATCGACGAAGACCCTGAGTGTGTTCACCTGTGCCAATTCGAAGAGCGGATTGGCATTGCCGCTGCCGCCCGCAAGAATGAGAGCGCCGGTGTCAACATTCCGACGCGTGACGATGCCGGAGAAAGGCGCGGTGATTTGCTTGTAACGGGTGAGCTGTTCCAAACGGCGGACCGCAGCCCCGGCTGCATTGATGTCCGCCTGGCGCGCGGCAAGAGCCCCTGCTTTTTCATCCACTTCCTGCTGGCTCACCG
>JAQGPC010000078.1 GCA_028293285.1 Pedosphaera sp. | reverse complement strand
GTTTGTTTCTCGTTTTACTTTGCCTGTATCCACTTCCTCTTCTACCCTGCCGCCAGGAATGATTGGGCCATGGAAGCAATAATCTCATTTATAATAGAACTCTTATGCGAAATTATTCTTCCACTCTTTGGGGAATTTCTAGTGGAGTTTGGCCTGCGCGGAATTGCCGAAATGTTTGAGAATCGCAAACTAAGGAGCCCTCTGCTCACAGGGTTTGCCTATGCTGCCCTTGGAGCTCTCCTTGGTGCCCTTAGCTCGCTGGTCTTTCCCCATTATTTTATTCAGAACAAGGAATTGCGTTTGCTTGGAGTCATTCTTTCACCGGTCGTATCCGGTCTCTGCATGGCTGCCCTGGGTGCCTGGCGCAGAAAACGAGGTCAGCGCCTGATTCGCCTGGACAGCTTTGTGTATGGCTTCATCTTTGCCCTCGCGATGTCAATCGTTCGCAAGGTATTTACCAACTAACGGCCTTTTCGCCCAGTGATGACATGGGCTTCACCCCATTCCTTTATCCGCGCTTGCGCTTCAACATTGGTTCATTATTTTGAGACATAACCATATCCGGTTCCAAAGCAGATATATGAACCAGAAAACAAACTCACAAAACTCAAACGCTTCCCGTAAAAAATCCCTGCTCACGGTCAAAGACCATCATGGCAAACCGGTAAACTTCTTTAGATACCATTCACTTTCCCTGGTTACACTCGGCATCCTGCTGCTCTGGATCATCCTTTATGCAAAATCCGATCCCAACAAACACGGTGGAGCCTTTTTTGGAAATGCGATTGCCGATTGGAGCGGTTCGGTCGTTTTCATCATTGCCACCAAATTTCTCTTTGAAAAAGGCTCGGCAGAAAGTCGCAGTCCCCACGAACGCAAGCACCATCCGCTGCTTAATTTCTTTCGCTGCCATTCCCTCACTATTTTTCTGATCATTACCGGCCTGATCTGGGCAGGGGCTTATTTTCGCATGGATCCGTTATCCAAATGGGGGCAGGTAGTTGGCAACATTGTTTCTGAGTGGGTGCAGATGCTTGGCTTGGTGTTGCTGACGAAACATCTCATCGAACGCCATTCCAAGGAAAGCCACTGACGCGAATTCCCGCCTCAATTCAAGTTGCGCGGTTGCATCGGATATGGCTCACTTTACCGGGTTTTAAAAACCCATGAGCGAATTGCTTATGGCTAAATTCTTTTCAGAATTGGATGAGTCGCTAATCCGTTTTATCGCGGAACAGAAGGTATTCTTTATAGCAACCGCGCCGGCGCAGGGACGAATAAATCTCTCTCCCAAAGGCATGGATACGTTTCGGTGTCTGGATTCAAAGACCGTCTGCTATCTCGACCTCACGGGCAGTGGAAACGAAACCTCCGCCCACTTGGTCGAGAATGGCCGGATGACGGTGATGTTTTGCAGTTTCAACGAAAAGCCGCTTATCCTTAGACTCTATGGTCAAGGCCAGGTAATCCGGCCGCGCGACGCGCACTGGGAGAAATACTTTTCACATTTCACGCCGATTCCCGGCCAGCGACAGATTGTAGTATTGAACATCGAGTCCGTTCAGACCTCCTGTGGTTACGCCGTTCCTTTAATGGAATTCAAGGAAGAGCGGCAAACCCTCAAAAAATCCGCTGAACGCAAAAGGCCGGAAGACCTTCAAAAATATTGGCAGGAAAAAAACGTCAAAAGCATTGATGGCCTGCCAACTGGATTGATCGATATTTAATCTGGTATTTCTTAAGACCAGATTTGTGGAAGCCTATAAAGGCGGACAACACCCCATCGCACCTTTTGCAGATGCGGATTATCCTACAGTTAGTTGCCGCGCATCCAAAGGAACTCAATGCTGCACAGTGTTAGACAACTCAACGAATACAGGTTAGGCGCGCTCGATGGCGAGATCGGTCATGTTAAAGGTTTTTACTTTGACGATAAAAACTGGGTGATTCGCTATTTGGTGGCGGATACGGGTACGTGGATGCCAGAGCGCCAAATCCTTATCTCGCCCTACGCATTGGGTCATATCTCTGATGCAGGCAAACTGGTGGAAGTGAAATTGACCCGCGACAAGATTGAGAACAGTCCCTCCATTGATACGCAGTTGCCCGTCTCCCGCCAGCATGAGCGTGATTACTATCAATACTATAACTGGCCGGTTTATTGGGAAGGTCCGGGACTTTGGGGATTTAGTCCGATCCCGCTCATGCCACCGCCGCCCCCGCCAAGTGTAGAAAATGAACCTGCGCCAGCCACGGAAGCAGACTCACATTTGCGGAGCACGCAGGAAGTGACGGGCTACGGAATTCAGGCGTTGGATGGAGAGATTGGCCATGTTGAGGATTTTCTTATTGATGATGAAAATTGGGCGATTCGCGATTTGGTCGTGCGTACTGGTCATTGGTGGTCAGGTAAGAATGTCCTCGTTCCTCCAAGTTCGATAGATCGCGTTAGTTGGGAAGAGTCCAAGGTTTTTGTTCATCTCACACGTTCTGAAATTAAACACGAACCGGAACTTGCGCACACCTCTCCCGGACCGGATGATCAGGACCCACGAATTTGCAGGGAATAAGGGCTTGCAAGCACGCAGTCGAAAGCTCACCACGGAACCAGTTTCTACCATTGTTGATCAGCCCATCCCCGCGCCTGAAAAATCAGCGTCTCGAAAGATTGAATATTTTTCAGAACAAAAAGTCATACTTGGTGTCTGTATTGGTGGGACGAATCGCGTAACGCCAAATGATCGCCCCTTCGGCGCTCGTGACGTAGAACGCAAATATCAACAATGCACTTGCCTTGGGCTCTCCTTGAAGGGGAGCCCCTTCTTTTTTCTACGGCAGATAAACCGTCCGGTAGAACCGGGACGGTGAGTTCACGACGTTCGTGTCCGTGAAGCTAAATGGCGAGGTATTGGTTTTGATTGAACTCCAATCAATCAAATTGGTCGATACCTGCACGGCATAACTGTAATTAGGCACTCCCGTGACATTGAACTGGGCCTGGGTTCCGGAATAGGTAAAGGAACTCACGGTTGCTGCTGTGGTCGCGTAGATTGATAGGACCGCATTGCTGCTCGGAGCCGAGCCCGCGCTGTTGGTGATTACCACTGAATAGTTGCCTGCTTGGGCGACGGTCACGTTGGTGAGCGACAATGTGGAATTGGTCGCCCCGCTAATATTTCCACTATTGTATTTCCATTGATACACGAGCGGCGCTGTGCCGGAAGCAGTGACACTGAAAGTGACATTGGAACCGGCAATTGCTGTTTGGCTCAGCGGTTGGGCAGTGATGCTTGGGGGCGTTGCCGAAGGAATCGCACTGCCGGAAACAGTCAACATGTCAAACCGAACGGTTCCACTACCGCCATAGCTACTGACCGAAGTAGTAACATAACCTGCCGTGCCAGCACCGGTGGCAGTGCTTTCAAATTCGGCAAGGATACGAAAACCAAAATTTGGATTGTTGTTCACACCGGACAGGGAAAACAGATTGTTGGTTTTTATTTCAAATGCACCGTTGTTTGTCATGGTGACCAAATTGTAATCAATGAAGTCGGTTCCATTTATGGTGTATTGAAAGCGAAAATACTTACTGGCTGTGCCACTTAATCGCTGATCCCAGCTTAGGGCGATATTCTGATAACCCACGGTGCTGATATTAAAACGGACGCCGGCGGTTTTGTTTCCAATTCCCTGGGCGGGATATGATGCTGTGCTGAAACCAGAATTGTCGTTAGCGAGGGCAGGGTCATCAGAGGCACCGCCAAAGAATAACTGACTCGTTCCTCCTACCAAGGTAAGAGTGCCTGAACCGGTTGAGGGAACTGTGCTACCGGTCGAAGTATTGGTGTCGGACGGATTACTGTTAAAATTCCATTGGGCGATAACATTGGTTGAAAGCCCGCCGCCTGGATTGATGACAGTGAGCAGGGCATTGGAACTAATCATTGTCCCGGCACTGTTGCTGACAATTACGGAGTAATTACCGCCATCGGCCAGTTGAACGTTGCTCCTGGAATAACTGCTTAAGCTCGCACCCGCAATGGATGAACCGTTGAACAGCCATTGATATCCCAGCGGAGCCGTGCCATTGGCAGTAACATCGAAGGTGGCCGTTTGGCCGACGTTCACAGTTTGCGGCTGCGGTTGGCTGGCGATGGTAGGAGATGTTGCGGTGCTGTTGATGGTGGTGGGATCGGTGGCGGTATTGTTGGCCGAATTAGCATCTCCTCCACCAGAAACCGTGACTGTATTAGTCACACTCGCCGGAGCGCTGCCGGACACATTCACCGTGACTGTGATGGGTGGATAACTCGCATTGCCGGTCAGGGAATCGGAACGCGTGCAGGTTAATGTGCCCAGATTTGCTGTCCAACCCGAGCCGCCGATTGCGGTAGCGGTGAGGCCAGCAGGCAAGGTATCAACAACCGTCACCGTGCCGACTGTGGCGGCTGTTCCCACATTGGTAACTACGATTATATAAGTGTCCCCGGTATCGCCTTGGATAAAGCTGCCTGTGTGGGTCGTGGTGACAGCCAGATCAACGATACTGGAGCCCGTCACGGTGAAGTTACTGGAAGTGGTCGAAGTGCCGCCCAGTGTGGCAACACTCACATGGCCGGAGGTCGCTCCGAAGGGAACCGTAGCGGTGACCTGACCAGGAGAATTGATGGTGAAGGCCGCGCTGATTCCATTAAAGGTTATGTTCGTTGTTGAATCCAGATTCGTGCCGGTAATAACCACGCTGGTGTTCGTCGCGCCGGTCGTGGGTGAGAATCCAATGTTGGCCGGTGCAGCGGGGGTTTGTCCATCAATTTTGCTGCGCAGCACCCAGGCGAGATTCGAGGGCAGGGCAGTAAAAAATGTGAAGCCCGTATCAACCTGGATCTGTTTGGCTGAGGTGACGTAATTTTGCCAGACGCTGCTGACGCCATTGCTATTGGGAATTTTCAAGCAGATGACGCGGGTGGCGGTAGTAATCCGGCTTAGCGCCGTACCGGCTCCTAAAGGAACCACTACGGCAACCTTCCACGTATAATCGGCAATGACTGCTTTTCCACTGGGAATGCGATTGGTGCCAAAACCACTTGGTCCGCAAATGATCAGGAGTTCATTTCCCGAATTAGCCAAGGTGCGGCAATCTCCTTCAAAGTTTCCCCACACACCCTGGTTATTATCCGCCGCCTGGGGCATGATGTTGGACAGGAAAAACAACATGTCATTATTCGCGTCAGTATCGGTGCGATCCTCGGAGGGACATAAATGGCCACGATTATAATTAATAGCTCCCACGCCATTGTAATCGTTGTCGATCAAACGATAAAAATTTGATGGCAAGTTAGTGTCCGTAATATATGTAGTGAGACGCGTGGCGTTGCCAACATCACCGCTCGTCAGATCCCAACTTGCCCAAACGGGTTGGCCGAGATTATCGCTATAGTCCAAGGCCTCCACCGTACGTTGAATCAGGTAATGGTTGTGATTGTTGGAGTCAGCCGTGGCATTGCTGGGGTTTCCCAGTTGCATTTGAAAGGAGACGCCAATGGTTGCGCGGGCAGGCAGGGCGGCAGAGAAGAGTGCAGTCGTGAGGACAACTACCGCATATAAATAGCGCGCAAAAGAGTTACGGGTAGGTGCCACAATGAGATACTTAGTAAGAGGATACAAATTGTTACTTTGGTTGCTTTTACAAATTATAAGCGGTGGAATATCTTAGGACTCCCAAGCTGTAATTTCAACTTCTAAATGATCCTTAGTGTTACAGTTCTGTTATGAAAGCATGGGAGTCAACAATGACCTTTATAAGTGCTTTATTAACAGCCTCTAATGCGTACAAATAAAAGACCGGCAGAACTATCATTTCTGCCGGTCAAATATAAAGAGAAAGCGAAAGTTACTGTTTAGGACGAAATAGAATAACTTTCTTATCTGAACCTTCGACTTCGACACTATGAGTCTCGATGTCCGGGTCATCCTTGATGGCATTATGCACGATGCGCCGGTCAAAAGCACTTAGAGGTTCCAATTCCACTACATCACCCCAACGACGCACTTTTTCAGCGGCGTCTTTTGCTTTCTTCACCAAAGCCTCACGAGCCTGCGCGCGGTAACCGCTCACGTCCACCATTACCTTGGGACAGGCTTGATCCTGTTGAAACAACATACGGTTGGTGATGTATTGCAAATCGGAAAGTGTTTGGCCCTGTCTGCCTATCAAGCGACCGGAATCCTCCGTCTTTACATCGAGCAGAAAGCCATCTTCCAAGGGATGTTCTTCCACCGTGACGGTGAAGCCAAGCAATTGCAGAATCTGTTCCAAAGTGGCTTTAGGTTGAGCAGGCATAATCGAATTTAGGTTTGAATTAAACCGGTCAATTTACTTGTGTTTTTTCTGAGGCGCAACCGGCGTTGGCGTCTTGGCCGCAGCAGAAGCATCCTGAGTCTTGGTCAATTTGGTCTGGAGCACAGTTAACAAGTTTTGCACGGTCCAGTAAAGCGCCAAACCGGACGAAAAGTTGTATAAAAAGAACAGCATCATCAGCGGCATGTAACGCATGATCTTTTGCTGGCTGGGGTCCATGCCGGGTGATGGCGGCGTCATGCTGGTCTGCCAAAGCATCGTCGCTCCCATGATCAAGGGCATCGGGTTCACCGGAAAATCCAGACCCGGAATGAAAAAGATTGTGTCCGGTTTAGAAAGATCTCCAATCCAAAGGAAGGGCGCTCCACGCAATTCAATCGCACTTTGCAACATGCGATAAAAACCGAAGAACACCGGAATCTGCAACAGCATCGGCAGGCAGCCGCTCAAGGGGTTTACCTTGTTCTTTTTCCAAAACTCCATTTGTTTTTGAGTCAGCTTTTGCGGCTCATCCTTGTATTTCTCCTGTAATGCCTTGATTTGTGGTTGCAGCGCCTGCATCCGCTTCATTGATTTAGTGCTGTATTGCGTCAGCGGCCAGAACAGCAATTTGATGAAAACCGTAATGGCTACAATCGCCCAACCGTAGGGGAGTAGCAGTTTATGATGGAGCCAGTTCATCGCTGCCAACAATCCCTTCGAGACGGGGGCGAACCAGCCAAAGCCCATTATCAGGTCAAGTTCGTTGTTGAACTTGTCTCCGATATTTGCCAGCGTCCGATACTCCTTCGGCCCAGCGAACAGATTAAACTGCTGCTCGAAGGATTGACCCGGTGCCAAGGTCATGGCCGGATAGGTCAAGGCGGTTTCGACTGCCTTAGGTTTCAGGTTGGCTTTGGGATTCTCTCTCAGTTCTTCCCTTGAAGGCGGAGGGAGAGCTAGACCGCGCGCCACCACGCCCGGAGCAGGGGTTTTGGGCATGGCTACGAGCGTGAAGAACTGATTTTGCACCGCTGCCCAGGCCACATTGTTGCTTCCCGCCCGATATTCTGTTTTGGGAGTTCGATGAAACAAACCGAAGAACGTGGTGGTGTTGGTATCAAAGTAACCGACATTCACTGGTTCGGTGCCGGAGCCGTTAAACCAAAGCGCGCCTACAGCGAGTTCATTATCCAGCGGCCCCATCGGCGTTGCGGTGCCGATGAACCATTCCTGCGGCGGCAAGGAAATGGGTTGCTTCGAACGGTTTTCCAGGCGGACCGTCGTATTAACAAGATAGTTGGTGCCAAGCTGGAAATCTTTCACCAGAGCTAGACCATTGGAGAGCGTCTTTTCGGCGCGCACTACATTATTCGACTGGGTGAGTTTAAAGACCCCATCCTCCTGCAAAGCTTCACCGCCCAAAACTGCCATCACCGGTGGAGCAATTGGCGTGTTCAAGGTTGCCAGTTCATTGGTTTGACGAATCTTCTCCCGCCGAGTGCTGACCTTTTCAGGATAGCGGGTAAGCTCCACTTTCTGCAGACCGCCGCCACGCGAGGTAAAAGTGTAAATGGCCTTGTCATTGGTTATCGTCAGCAATTGCTCGGGAATGTTCGTGTGAACGACAAAGGTGGCGGAAGAATTCGATCCTGTTCCGCCAGGAATCGGCCCGATGGTTGCCGGTTGGTTGGTGTCGCCAGCCAGTTGGTTTGTGGCGCTGGATACCACATTCGTCGAAGGTGGCGGCGCGGGCGGAGGAGGCGAGATTTTATTGACCAGCACCGGCCACAAAAAAAGGAGTGCTGAACAGGCGACCAAAATGGCAATTGATTTACGATCCATGAAAATTAACTATTCTTCCCAGAGGCTGTCCCTAATGCATGCGGTTCTACCGGAGTCTCCGAACGCCATGCAGTAAAGTTTTTGGACTTCAAATTCAAAATTTTTATCTTTTTTCCCGGCACCGGATCTTCGCCACAGCCGCCCCAGGGATTGCAACGGCAAATCCGCCAACCGGCCAAGAGGCTGCCCTTCACGGCTCCATGTTTTTGGACGGCCTCCACTGCGTATTGCGAGCAACTCGGCTCGAACCGGCATTGGCCCATCGGTCCGAACAGCGCGTCCTTCGCGGGCGAAAGCACCCATTGATACACCCGCACCAGAAAAACCAATATGTGTTGGGTCCAATTCACTTTTCTTTTAATAACCGGGCTTTGCGCAACACGGCCAGAAAGTCACCTTCGACTGTGGCAAAGCCCTTCCCCACAATAGTTCTTTGCGCGACCAAAACAAGGTCAACCGGTACGGTCAAATCGTGCTGGTGCAATCGGAAAGCCTCCCGCAACAACCGACGGGCCCGCGCCCGAACCACCGCATTGCCAAGCTTTTTGGTGGTGATAACGCCCAAGTGCATGGGCGCTCCCGTTGGCAATACCTGCCAGTTGGCGATCAAACAACCCTGGACTAATCGCCGACCCTCCTTGCGCACCCGCGCAAAATCGCGCGACTGCTTCAGGTGCATCTTGCGCCCCAGCAAACACCGTTGCTGCGGTTCAGCCGACATGGCGGCCCTTTTTTATACCGGGGTCAGGCGCTTGCGGCCCACGCGACGACGGTTGGCCAAAGTGGCCTTGCCACTCTTGCTGGAATTGCGGTTCAAAAAGCCATGCTGCCGCTTGCGACGAATCTTCGACGGTTGATATTGACGTTTCATAATTCTCTAAATTTTTCTAGTCCAGACCCCTACGCTCAGTGGCCACCGGAACATCCCGTTTCTCACGGAACGCGAGAGGATAACAGTGAAAGTGGGAGTGTCAAGGCGAGGGATGGCTGGAGTTTGGGAATAATGAAGAGGCTCTTTCTATAAACATGGTGCTCCTCTGGAGCTTAATAAATGCCCTGATCTTTGTAAGATTTGCCTTCATCCGGCTTGCCAGCGGACACACATCTCTGGCTGTAATAGCTAAGCGCAAGAGATTAGGAGTAAGATTAAGATTAGGATTAAGAGGGGACGGACTAATCAATACTTCGGGATGCTGTGGTCGATTTCGTCGGCCCAGGCGTTGATGCCGCCTTTGACGCTCTTGACGTATTTGAAGCCTTGTTCGCGCAGGAAGTTCAGGGCTTTCATGGAGCGCACACCGCTCTTGCAATGGATGTAGAGCTGTTGGTTCGGATCCAACTCGGTGAAGCGTTGGGAGAGATCGCCTAACGGAATTTGCGGGATGCCGTTGATGTGGGAAATCTCGTATTCGTCGGGGTCACGGACGTCGATGATTTTGATGCCGAGCTTGGGATCATCCATGGCGCGCTTCATGTCCTGGACGGTGACTTCGTCGGGATTGGACGTGGGCGTGACCGGTTCGGTCGGGATGCCGCAGAACACTTCGTAATCGATGAGTTCCTTGATGGTGGGCTGGTCGCCGCAGATGGGACATTGGGGATCGCGACGGAGCTTGAGCTCGCGGAACTTCATGTCGAGCGCGTTGAACAGCATGAGGCGGCCGGTGAGAGTAGTGCCTTTGCCAAGAGCGAGTTTCAAAATTTCCGTGGCTTGAATACAACCAATGATGCCGGGCAATACGCCGAGCACGCCGCCTTCAGCGCAACTGGGGACCATGCCGGGCGGGGGCGGTTCGGGATAGAGACAACGATAGCAAGGGCCGCCGAGATGCGGCGCGAAAACGCTGGCCTGGCCTTCGAAACGGAAAATGGAACCGTAAACGTTGGGCTTCTTGAGCAGCACGCAGGCGTCGTTGGTCAGGTAACGGGTCGGGAAATTATCGGTGCCGTCCACGACGATGTCGTATTGGGCGATGATCTCCAGAGCGTTTTCACTGCTAAGACGGATGTTATGGATGACGACTTCGCAGGTGGGATTGATTCCCTGGATGGTTTCCTTGGCGGATTCCGCTTTCGGACGGCCCACGTCAGCCGTCGCATGGATGATCTGGCGTTGGAGATTGGAAAAATCGACGGTATCGAAATCGACGATGCCAATTTTGCCGATGCCGGCAGCGGCCAGATACATCGCGATGGGAGAGCCGAGGCCGCCAGCGCCGATGCAGAGGACGCTGGTGGAGCAAATTTTCTTTTGGCCCGCGAGACCGACTTCAGGCAGAATCAAATGGCGCGAATAGCGTCGGATTTGGTCGTTGTCTAATTCCATAAATCGTTTAAGCGGAGCGAGCGTAGTGCAGAATCAGAATAAATCAAGTCAGTGAAATGCCGGTAGAGATTTGAAGCATGGAACTCCATAATTCGTCCTCAATTCGAAAAAATTACAACACATGAACCCTAAATTAAATCCACTAATCACAGCCAAACAGCTTGGGAAGTTGTCCCAACTTAAGCCAACCCTTGCCATCGTTCTAGGCAGCGGTTTCCAGCAGGCAATAGCCAATTTGGATGTGGATACCGAAATTTCTTATGCCAAATTGGCCGGATTTCCGCCCGTGGGAGTAAGTGGTCACGCCGGAAAGCTCGTTTTAGGGCATCTGGGTGGCGCTCCAGTGCTGGTTTTGAGCGGGCGAGCGCATTATTACGAGGGGCATGAGATGGAACAGGTGACCTTTGCCGTGCGGGTTTTGGCGGAGTTTGGGATCCAAGATTTGTTGCTGACCAATGCCGCTGGCGGGTTGAACCGAACCTTTCGGCCAGGCGATTTCATGGTGCTAAGTGATCATATTAACCTGATGGGAACCAACCCCTTACGTGGGCCAGCATCGCCCAAAGGTCCTCGCTTTGTAGATATGACACGCACGTATGATGCGAAGCTGAGTCAGTTGCTTCAAAAAGCGGGGAAAAAGTGCAAATTGCGACTAAAATCGGGGGTTTACCTGGCGGTTTCCGGCCCGAGTTACGAAACACCGGCAGAAATTCGAGCTTTTGCGCTCTTGGGAGCTGACGCGGTGGGGATGAGCACCGTACCGGAGGCGATTGTGGCCCGGCAATGCGGATTAAACGTGGCAGGGGTGTCTTGCATCACCAATGTGGCAGCCGGATTGGGCGGGGAAACCCTGTCCCACGCGGAGGTGCTCGAAACGGGGGAAAGAGTGAAGAACATGGCAGCGCTATTGCTTAATAACTTTGCGGAATATTATGGCCAAAACCGGTAAATTAGAATTAGTGATGGCCGCGCTCAAGGCGCGGGAGAGAGCGGTGGCGCCTTACTCGAAGTTCAAGGTCGGCGCGGCGTTGTTAACCTCGAAGGGAGAAATTATTACTGGCGCTAATGTGGAAAGCGCCAGCTATGGCCTGACCTGCTGCGCGGAGCGCATAGCATTGTTCAAGGCGTTAACGGAAGGGAAAAATAATTTTGTCGCGGTTGCAGTTGTGGCCCGTGCGCCGGGTGCGCCGATGCCATGCGGGGCGTGCCGCCAACTTTTGGCGGAATATGCCACGGACGCGAAGGTGTGGGTTGCGGATAGCAAGTCACCGCGTCAGATCAAAGAGTTCACTGTGCGTGAGTTATTGCCTGCAGCATTCCTCGAAGTTCCCAAATAAAGTTTGGAGAAAACACGCTCATTGCGTAAGTTGGAAACTCGTAACTTTGTCCAATGAAGTCTGACGTCGTTTTCGGATTGGAAAAAGCCGTCTGGCCTGCATTCCTTGTGGATGCGGCCGGGATGATTCGGCATGCCAATCCAGCAGCGTTGCAGGCACTCGGGCAGACTTTGGAAGCGGGCACTTCACCGCTTTCAACCATTTGGGGAGCTGACAACGAAGTTTCATCGGAACAGTTTTTGGTCAAGGCGGAGCAACCTTCAGCACCGGCGATGTTGCTCAAACTTCGCGACGCAAACGGCGCGAACATGGTTTTCCAAGCGTGCGTTTGTCCGGTCACCAACGAGGGGCAAAATTATTCTCTCATTCAATTATTGCCGGGTTCCGCATCCAGCGAGACGAAGGCTCCGGGTTTGGACGCAGGCATGGCGCATAAGCAGAAGCTGGATTGCGCACTGCAGTTGGCGCGGACGGTCGCTTTGGATTTCAACAATGCCTTGACGACGATTCTTGGCCACAGCTCGCTGGTGTTGAGCAAAATGGAGGCGAATAATCCGTGGCGGAAATCGTTGGTGGAAGTGGAGAAATCTGCAGCGAAAGCGGCGGAAATCGCCAATGATTTGGCCGCATTCAGCCGGCAGGAAAAGGAAGTCAAGGTGCAGACAGCGGGCAATGTGAATGTGCTGCTGCAGCGGAACATGGAACTACTCCAGAATTCCAAGTTGGACAAGGAGATTGAATGGGCGCTGCAATTGGAACGGAAACTTTTCGCGGCCAAGTTTGATGAAGCCAAGATGCAACAGGCAATCTTGAAAATTCTGGAGAATGCGGTGGAATCGCTGGGTAATCGTGGACGAATTTCACTGCAATCCAAAAATTTGGAGTTAACCCAGGCAACACAGGATCGAAACGCGCAGTTGGCAGCAGGCGCTTATGTGTGTATGGAAATCACGGATAATGGCAGCGGTATTGAACCGGAAGTATTGCCGCGCATCTTTGAACCTTTTTTTACCACTAAACGGGGCGGCACTCACCGGGGCTTGGGATTGGCCTGGGTCTATGGGATTGTGACGAATCATGGCGGCGGTGTCGCAGTTTCGAGCCAGCCAGGGGTGGGGACTTCGGTGCGCATTTATCTGCCGGCCGATAAGAGGTTCGTCAATGATAGTTCCATAGCCACTGATGACCTGACGGGGAAGGAAACAATTTTGATGGTGGATGATGAAGACCTGCTGTTAACGATGGGGCAGACGGTGCTTTCGGCATACGGCTACCAAGTTTTAACGGCGAATAGCGGGCAGAAAGCCATCGAAATTCTTTCGAAGAATGACGTCAACATTGATTTGGTTATTACGGACCTGGTCATGCCGGGCATGAGCGGACGTGAGTTGGTGGAACATGTACATCGTCTGGCTCCGTTTACGCCGATACTTTGCTCCAGCGGATATGTCCGGCCCACGAGCCAGGAGCAAGATAATCAGATTGCCTACTTGCAAAAGCCATTCACCAGTCAGGAGCTTTTGATGAAAGTTAAACATACTTTAATGGCCAGCGAAGCCGCGCCTGTTGACTGATTCCGCAATTTTGAGTTCAATTACATCAACTTATGCAAATTGAGAGCCTTAAAGTTTTTTGCGATTTGGCCGAAACCGAGAGTTTTACCAAGGCCGCGCAGATCAACAATGTCACGCAATCCGCGGTCAGCCAGCAGATCAGCTCCCTGGAAAAGCAGTTTAAATCACTGCTCATCGAACGGAGCAAAAAGAAGTTTCGTCTGACGCGTGAAGGCCAGGTGCTTTACGAATTTAGCAAGCAGATCATCCAGACTTACGATTCGTTGCACAGCAAGTTGCAGGAGATCAAGGACATCATTTCAGGGACGATTCGCGTGGCGACGATTTACAGTATTGGGCTGCACGATTTGCCGCCTTATATCAAAAAATTTCTCAAGAGTTATCCGACGGTGAATGTGCATGTGGAGTATCGGCGTGCCAATCAGGTTTATGATGATGTGCTAAGCAATGTGGTGGATTTAGGGCTGGTTGCGTATCCGACGCGTGAGAGCAAGTTGGAAACGGTTTCGTTGCGAAAAGATCCGCTCGTGCTGATTTGCCATCCGCATCATCCCTTTGCGAAAAATAAAAGTGTCAAACTTAAGGCCATCGCCGGACAAAAGTTTATCGGGTTTGAGCCGGACATTCCGACGCGCAAAGCACTGGATAAAATTTTGAAGGACACGGGCGTGGAAGTGCAGCATGTGATGGAGTTCGATAATATCGAAACGGTGAAGCGCGCCGTGGAAATTGATGCGGGTATTTCGATCGTACCGCAGGGAACTATTCTGCAGGAGGTTGCCAAGCAAACACTCTCGCAAGTGCAACTGGAGGACGGTGAGTTTTACCGTCCGCTCGCGGCAATTTATAAGAAGAACAAAGTGCTTTCTCCGGCGGTGAAGCAATTTTTAGCCATTCTGAAGGAAGGCTAATTTTTCAGCCGAATGGCTGACTTTTATTAGGAAATTTAAAGAGGCGACCTTAACAGGCCGCCTCTTTTTTATTAAACCAATTACTTGAGATTCGCGGGGTTGAGTGGTTTCAAATCTTTGGGCAGGAACATTCCATCCTTACGAATGAGTTCGCCGTCGAACCAAATTTCGCCGCCGCCCCATTCAGGGCGTTGGATGAGGACCATGTCCCAATGCACGGCGGAACGATTGCCGTTGTCGCAAACTTCGTAAGCCTGGCCGGGGGTGAAATGCAAGGAGCCGGCAATTTTTTCGTCGAACAAAATATCGCACATCGGGTTCAGGATGTACGGATTGAAGCCGAGGGAGAATTCGCCGATGTAACGCGCGCCGGCATCGGTATCCAAAATTTCATTCAGTCGCTTGGTATTATTGGCGGTGGCTTTGATGATTTTTCCATTCTGAAATTCGAGACGGACGTTTTCGAACTTGGAGCCGGAATAAATCGTGGGGGTGTTAAAGGTGATCTGACCATTGACGGAATCCTTCACCGGGCAGGAGAAGACTTCGCCGTCGGGGATGTTGCGGTCACCTTTGCACATCTTTGCCCCAATACCTTTGATGCTGAAAGTGAGGTCGGTGCCGGGGGCTTTGAGATGCACGCGGTCGGCTTTTTTCATGCGCTTTTCGAGTGGCGCCATGGCCTTGGCCATTTTGCGATAATCCATCGTGCAGACATCGAAGTATAAATTTTCGAAAGCTTCGGTGCTCATGTTGGCACCCTGGGCCATGCTCGGCGTGGGCCAACGCAAGACGACCCAGCGGGTTTTGTTGACGCGATAATTGAGGACGGGTCGCAGGGTTTTGGAATAAAGCGCCATGCGGTCGCTGGGGACATCGGCCGTTTCGCTGGCGTTCGCGCTGCCGCGAATGGCGATGTACGCCTGGACTTTTTTCATGCGGAACATTTCCACGTCGCGCACGACGGCGGCATGCTGGGCATTGGTGTCCTTCAAAATTTCACGGGTGATGCGGGTATGGCGGACCTCGATCAACGGCGTGGCGCCCACGTTGCGGACGGCGCGCATCAGCTCGATGGAAAATTCATCGGGCACGTCGATCATGTCGAGCAGGACGCGCTCGCCCTTTTTGAGTTCGGTGGAATATTCGACCAGCAATTTGGCTAATTTGGTATAACGTGGATCGGTCATAATCAGTTCAATAACTAAGCACAGTTGAGGAAATTGTCACAAACAAATAAAGTTCATCGGCAGATTTGCCATGCTCACAAAACCAAGGCCATGTCAGAGCCTCGTCACCTCGTCTCCTACAATATTTGGTAGGAAACGACGTGAGGAGTTTCTAACAGTGTCTTCGCGGATTATGATTTGTAGTGCGTACATTACGAAGCGGAAGAACGGATCGCCAGGGAAGTTCATACGTTGGCGAAGGCAACATAGTCCTGCCTAGAGGTAATTTATTTTCTCTTACTTTTGGATTCCTGTTTTCGGAAATTGCGTTCGTTCTTTTTAAGTTCGGCGCGCAAGAGTCCTTCGGCTGACCAGTGTTGTTGCTGGGCGTATTCGGCGAGTTCGAAGAGCATCCGACCGACTGCGGCTTTGCTCAAGCCTTGCTTGGGTCTTGGTTTGACGAGTAGTCCGGCTTTGCGCGCTTTTTTGACGAGTTTTTCGGCGCGGAGCAGGGCGGGGAGATATTTGGGAATGCCATCGAGCGCGGAAGGGCGTTCGTGGCGCGTCCCCTTCTTTTCCGCTTTCTTGATTTGCTCCCATTGCGCCCAAACGGCGTCCACGGTTTTGACTTTGGAATCGCCGAAGACGTGCGGGTGGCGGCGGATCAACTTGTCCACAATGTTGCGGGTGACTTTTTCGAAATTAAATGCGCCGCGTTCCTGCGCCATCTGACAATGGAAAACGACTTGCAGGAGCAGGTCGCCAAGTTCCTCGGCCATTTCGTGGTCGTCGCCGGCTTCGATGGAATCCATCAATTCATAAACCTCTTCGACGGCGTGCCAGCGCAAGGACATGTGGTCCTGCTCACGGTCCCACGGGCAGCCTTTGGGGGAGCGGAGCTTGGCCATTACTTTTAAGAGGTCATCGATGGCGGCAGATTTTGGCATATGAATTTACAAATGATTGAAACGGAGATTAACAGTAAAAGCTATCTCATAAATTATCCATGACGTCGGAAAAAGTTTCTCGTAGCGCGGACATTCCTGTCCGCTGTATCGCCAACTTTCCAGTCGGCCCGATTGATATATTTTCGACGGCCGTTCAAATTTGACAACTCGCAGGTTAGAAAACCTGCGGTACGGCAGACAGGAATGTCTGCGCTACGGAAGAGGTGGTGTGGTATTCTCATTGCACCGCCGGCGAGTTCGGCGCGGCGTGCTGGGGACAGCCCGCCCTACCTTTTGAGATCTGCTTAAATAAGAGGCTGATGAAACCTTCCGTATCAAACTTTGCTTAAACCCGGAACGAAAACGGATTAAGATTATGATTAGGATTAAGAAAGAAAATACGGTCAAAGAATCACCAGGTCGTCGCGGTGCACCATTTCGGTGGTGGTGAATTGGCGGGACTTGATGGCGTCGGAACTGTAATTGCAAATGCCGCGGGCGAATTCGGTTCCATCCAAATCGCAGATGCGCAGGACTTCGCCGGTGATGAACTCGCCTTCGCAACGGGCGACGCCGGGCGGCAACAGGCTCTTGCCGTTTTCGCGCAAGGCTTTTTTCGCGCCGTCATCCACGAACAGGGTGCCCTTGGGATGATGAAAGAAGGCGATCCAACGTTTGCGGCCTTGGAGTCGGGTCGCTTGCGGAATGAAGAGGGTGCCTTCTTCTTCACCGGCGAGAATGTTGGCGAGCACATTATTTTTATGGCCGGAGGCGATGACGAGCGGGACGCCGGAGCGGATCACGATTTTGGCGGCCTGGATTTTTGAGGTCATGCCGCCGACGGCGGTTTCGCTATCGGTGCCGCCGACCTGGCTTTCGACGGCGGCGTCAATTTGTTCGATGGTAGGGATGACGCGGGCATCGGGCTTGCCGAAATTTTCGATGACACCATCCACGGTGGTGAGGATGACGAGCAGGTCTGCGGGCAAAAGCGAGGCGACGAGGGCGGAGAGTTTATCGTTGTCGCCGAATTTCAATTCGGTGAAGGAGATGGCGTCGTTTTCGTTGATGATGGGGATGACGCGATGCTTGAGCAGGGTGACGAGGGTGTTGCGCGCGTTGAGATGGCGTTCGTGGCCCTGCAAATCTTCGTGGGTGAGCAGCACCTGGGCGACGTGGAGATTGTGTTTGGCGAACAGCGTCTCGTAGGTGGCCATGAGGCGGGATTGGCCGACGGCGGCGCAGGCTTGTTGTTCGGCCAGTTCGGTGGGGCGCTTTTTGTAGCCGAGCGCGCCCATGCCGGAGCCGACCGCGCCGGAGGTGACGAGCACGACTTCGCGCCCGGCGAGGCGTTGGGCCGCGATCTGGGCGACCAACTGTTCCATCTGGGCAAGGTCGGGCTGCTTCCGGCTGTCGGTGAGGACACCGGTGCCGAGCTTGACGACGATACGACTTACGTTTTTGAGCAACTCACTTCGCACGAGAAGTTGGTAGCAAAGGATGGGGGATGTGTCGAGAAAGGATGGGGGGAAAAGGACTGGGAAACTAATTATGGGCGGAACTGAAATACCACCAGATTAGCCTTACGCATGATTAGGTGCCTGGATTCGCATAAATGGTTCGATAAACAAGGTTCATCGCTCGACGGGCATCAATCTCAAGTGTGTCGTGAAATGTATCAATAGTATCGAGATTTGATGGATCATATCCTTCTCGGACGTGAACAAGCGAGTTGCGGCGTTTGCGAAGCCATTCTAGGTCGGGATCGGCACCAAAAACTACTTTGGAGTTCGATGCATAATCGCCTGATTCTGTGTCGCGGATGGTCGCATCAATGGATGCATGCGCCAAAATAATCACAGATACCCAAGCACCTGCGCAGAATGCGATGTCGATGTCATATGCCAAAAAGACACCGTGCGAGCTGAGTAGATACGAACCAAGTGGATGCTGCTCAGCTTCGTCGATGGAACGAATCCAAGCATATCGTTCCGCCCACAAGGATTTAGGAATTGGATCGCCGCAAGACATAATACGAAAGCACTTAATTGTTAATGTATAACTTGTAATATATTTCAGGGACGATAGAAACCGAATTTGACGATGCGATATTCATTCTCTTCCTCGGTGATCAGGAATGATCCCGCGCAGCCGGTTCGATCGGTTTTGTCGCAAATCCAAAAACCCGTGACGCAGCAACGACGCACCTCTTTGGTGGTCAGCTTGGGCCAGCCTTCGTCCGCAGTGCTCTTTTTTCGCGCGGCGTCATCAGCGAGAACCCATACAAAACGTTCGATCAGAAACTCGGCGGGCTGTCCGCCATATTCTTTCGCTGCCTGATTATGTGCGCTGATGAATTTTTTGGGGGTCATCCAGGCACGGAGCCCCGCGCCGGTGAGTTGATAAGCCGCTGTGAAATCGCCGCGCCCGACCATGGGGCAGTACTGCTCCAATAAGGACAGGCTGCGCTCGATAATGGGGCGCACTCCTGCCGGGTCGCCAGTATAGCGCACCTTCTTGTCGGTGAGCTGGCTGGCTTTTGGCCAGTCGCTGAGATCCATTTCCGGAGGTTTTGGTTCGGGCGGATAAATGGCCGAACCCACGGCACCAAACGCCTGATGAAACTCATCCATGGTTTCATCCTGGTTTTTGCCCGGCAGGAATTGGCCGGCCCAAATTTGCTTACGGAGCTTGACGTAAACTTCATCTTTGAAACTCTGCATTTCCGCGAGCAACTCTTTGCTGAACCGTTCCTCCTGGAAACGCCGGATGAACTCGTGAAATCGCGCGATGCGCGCCTGCTCGAGCTCTCCGAAACCGCTCAGAAAAACGGTTAGTCCATTAAGCGCTTCCGCAATAATTTTAGGGTCTCGTCGTGGCATAGTGCTGGCAAATTCCTTTCGTCTGATGGCAATTTAGCGAGTAGAAAAGCGGGTTGTAAACAGAAAATTGGCAGGAGCGGAAGCACAGGGCTAAAGTCGCCAAGACAAAAATAATAATGCTCAGAAGAATATTCCAAATAGGATTGCCCCATAAGCTGTCTCGCTGTTGGAAACGAAAATGCAGTGCTACGAAGGCGGCCCAAATAAAAACGTAGCCCGCAACAATTGAGTAGCCAACTCGTGGATCAGCGCCATGTCTCATCTTGTAGAAGGCGAGTACTGGAATGGCGAGAGCGATGACAGAGACAATCGGGATGACGACCAGCAAGGTAAGCGACAGGAAAATCCAGAACATTCTCTCTTTGGTCTTCGGCATCATGACGCGTCTAACGGTTGAGGTTTCGCCGCAAAGGCGGTGGTGGGAGGTTGCCGGAGGGGGTGCGGTTCGTCCAGCGGGATCTCCTTTTATTGCCGAAAATACTTTCCCGTTCCGCACTCACCCGCCAATCACGCCGGGAGTTTTCACACAGCCTCGCGCATGGTTAGGCATCATGGTTTTTCCAGCATGTCAGGGTTTACACCCCAGTTTGTATTGGTGGTTGGGCCTTTGGACGCCCACCAAACATTCGCCAAAAAGTCGCGATCTACATAGACAGTCTTTGGAGCTTTTGTTCCGTCTTCAACAACTCCTTCCACCAGATAACCGCCCCACGCCCCTTGATCCTTCAACAGCCGTGTAATGCGCAAGCGAATGCCCGGGGGCAACACAGTGGTTGATTTTATATCGGGTATTTTACGGTATTTGGGGTCTGTCGGATCGAAACTCTCAGGTGGCAATAGTATGAGCTGGTAGGCACCCGTATAACTTTTTATATCTCCGATGGCCGTTTTGGTTTTGGTTTGCCAGACGGTATTTGTAAACGGAGAAAAATTGTATTCGGGATCTGCCGTGACATCTTTGTTTGGTCGGGGGCTAAACAGTTTATTCCTTACCAGAGACTCCGGAGAATCCCCGCAACCAACCAAAAATACCAGCGCCAAGGATGCAATCATTGCATGGATGGCACTACGCTTAGACTTTGAACATGACTCTCGCATGATGCCTAACAATTAATATACGACCGGCGGTTCGTGGATTGAAACATTGGGTGCCTCATAGGCGGTAATGGAAGGTTGCCGGAGGGGATGCGGTTCGTCCAGTGGGATTTCATGAATGAATCACCGGGTTCGCAGCACATGGTTAGGCTGCGTCATTTTGGTAAATGTGTCACTACTCTCCATCCCGTGGGCGTCTCTGTAACCAACAGCCGCTGCCGTAACAGACTGCCATCAGGCCCGCGTGTGACCTCGCAGACGACAACCACGCCCTCAGCGTACGGCTCTCGCTTGGAAAAGTAGGACTGTGCCCGCTCCCAATCAATAGGCCAATGAGTCGCCATGCTCTCACGATATGACCACTCCATCGTCTTGGTCATCTCCGACAACATCTCGGCGAGAAGGTCACTGCTGTAAAACGGCCTCTGCTGAAGCCACAGCCTTGCCTCGGTGGCGAAATCGCGACAAGCGACAGCGGCCTCGATGTCGTGTTTGCGATACGCATCCTCAAGGCAAAGAATCGCCCCTTCTGGCGTGGTGAAATCTAACGTCACGGGTGGGAGCGTCGCTAATTCCGCAAGCAATCGCTCTCGCGCCTGTCGCGTTACCCGTTGTTGGATTGCGTAGGCAACACCGCCCAATGCGGCCACCAATATTATTATGAGCGCAGACTTCATGCGGGCGTGTGCAGCGGCCTAACAATTAATATACAACCGACGGTTCGTGTATGGAAACGTTCGATGCCTCACAGATGAAAGCTGAGCCATCGTCGCCATATCGTCAAACAAAAAGGCCAACCCCTTGCGAGACTGGCCGCCACGATTACGAAAAGAAAAGATTAGGTGACTGCCGGATACTTTGACCCGCCTTTCGAAAGTAGGTGTTTCAAGAGTTCCATATCCGTCATAGCCGGGGAAACTTCATCACGCGGATCATGGGAGCGGATTTCTTCATAAGCGTAGAATAACCGATTGCACAAGAGCATCCTTGCACGCGGGTCTAATTGGGGCCATGAACCATTCTCGACATAGTGCTGACATGCTGCATTAACCGCTTTCCAATTATCGTTAGCAACATTATGAATAGCGCACTCTCCATGTCCGAATTTGCGCCAAGCTTTTTCGATTAGGTTTTTAGCATCACCCCATGTCATGCTTTGATTAGCAGCCGGTACACTTAAAACCAAGTCGAATGGTGGAGCGTTCAATGCGGGAAGTCTAGCGACCTGGTGCAATGGGGCAAACAAAAACCCCACGCGGTTACGTGGGGGTGAGTGTAATGATTTAGATTCGGCGGTTAGTGCAATTCCTGATAAGTTGCGTCTGCTATTGCGGCGAGGCGTTCAAGCCATTCGTTGCGCTTCCTGATTCGTTTTTCCTCTGCCTCTGCCCATTCGAGCCAATCGGTATTCAGGATGCTCATATCGCAACCCTCGCTCTCATTAATTCTGCCGCTTCCAGCAGTCTTGCGCGTTCCGCCGCCACCTCCATGAAGTTGGGAGCCTTCTTCGGTATGTGTGGCGTTACGTATCGTTCCAATGGGGCCGCGAGTGGGTAGGTAGGCACCGCGTCAACCTTTGCCGCCGCCGAGCAGATCGCGCACAGCTTGACCGGCTCAGTTAATTGGAAGCCTTCCGGCGTGGCCTCAATCGGAACATTCAAGAAATACCGCAAGCAATCCAAATCGCGGTATATGGTTTTGGGGCCAACTTCCAATTGCTTCGCCAGCCTTTTCGCCGTGGTTTTACTGCGAATAAGTTCTCCCATTATCACTTGGAACCGTGCGAGGGGGTTGCGGGCGTGGAGCGGCAATTCTGCTGCATCGTCGTGGTTTAGTTTCCTACTCATTTGATTTTTCCTAACTAAAAGCACAGCCGGAAGACGAGAATCTTGTCCCCAACGGCTATCACACCGCCGGGTATCCGACTGTGCTGTTAGATTTTTGTTTGGAAGCGTTACACCGGGTGATTAGGTCCGGCCACAAACAACGCAACTTTCCTTTTCTCGTGAAAGCTGGCAGGACGGTATAGACGCAGGCAGTCTGAGGCAAGAAAATTACTGGATTACATGAATGTGTGAGTGTGGCAGGATGCGGAATTATGACCGAACACCAAGCAAACCATATTATCCTTACCCTTAATCGGATCGTTGATTTAATGGAGGGAAAATTAGAGGCTAAAGAAAAATCAAGGAAACCGCTAACCGCCATTGAGGTGGCAAAACATTACCGGGTCTCCGCTGGTTCGATCATCAATTGGGCAAGGGCTGGCCTGATTCCACATGCTAAGCTAGGAAGCGTTTACCGGTTTCCAAATCCCGAAGCTTTGCAGCTATGTTTGCCGCCCGAGCGTGGATGGGGAATGACTCCGAAGTGGTAAACTCAACTGTCACCGGATGACAGGTTACGGATTCCGCAACCTGACTGGCAAAGCAGCTATTGCCTTCTCAAGGTAGTCAGAATTGAGTGGGTCAAGAGTATCGACATATCGACGCGCCCAATTAACCCATTGCCTTTCTGGTGAATTTTGAGAAGCGGCACCCATCCGAGCTTCACAAGCAGCGATAAAGCCGCGCAATCGTTCACACTTTGCCCAAAGCTCCGCATTCGTGACAAGAAGCTCGCGCTGCTCAATCTCCGCATCGATGGAGAGCTGCTGTTGAATTTTCACCGCAATCCGAGCTTGGCGGGTTTTTTCTTCGCGCTCCCTCCTTGGGCCTTGAGCGGTCAACCATTCATTAAAGTTATCAATCCCCGCTGGCCTTGAAGGATTTTCATTTTTCATAAAGCATCTAGGGATTCCGTAGTTGACGTTAGCAAATTTCTATCGTGCTGGTATAATCCGCAAATGAACGGACAGGAGCCAGTTATTGATCCTTTCACTCAACTTTGCAGCTTATGCCGCAGGGGAAGATTGTTTGAAGTTGATGAACTATTGCGCAATTCAAAGGGAAGCATCCCCCTGCATCGTAAGGGCAGACAATCAGTCGCCAGTGTCGCCATAAAATCGGGCTTTTATAGCATGGTCGAGGTTTTGCTCCGCCACGGATTAGACCCCGGTGGCGAAACTTTAAAGGAGGCAGTTTGGAGATATCGCACGGAAATTGTAGAGTTGTTATTTAAGCATGGTGCTGATGTGCATTCCGTGTCCTTTGAATGGGTCGTTCTGTGGAACAATATTCCTACTATTGAGCTTTTCATCAAGCGGGGGGCCGATTTAGTTTCTGGATATCCAATTGCCAAGGGACTTATAAAAGCAACACGACCATTTCTACGCATTTATAAGGAACTTCTGCCGCTCCATCCGGAGCTCAGGATTCAAGCAGACGTAGCACTACTCCATTTTTGCAAGGAGCGCAGCATGCGCGGAGTCTCGTTGATGCTCTGGGCAGGAGCAAACCCACATACGCCCGTTCCGATCAAATTCGGTGACGCTATGGAACTATGGGAATCCCCCGCATGTGCAGCCGTATGGGAAGGAGATATTTCTATCTTAAAGAAATTGGGTATCGGCCCAACCACTAACGACATGAGCGAATTTTTAAACACCGCCTGTCTTTGTCACAATGCCGCCATGGTTCGCTTCCTTATTGGGCAGGGCGCGAACCCCAACGATATTTATTGTGAAGAAACCTTTTTGGCCCAAGTCCTGAGATCGCTCAGATTGGAGCTTCGTCGCGACCGCTTGAAAATCGGCTACGATTTCGAGAAGGCGTGGAATTGTTTCCTTGCGCTTGTCGAGCTTGGCGCGAAGTGGAACCAGCCTCCCCACGACCAACTTCAAGACTTGCGATACGTTCTCGGGAATTTCACATGTTATCAAATATCTAAATTGGTGAGCGTCTTTAAATCCCATGGCTTTTGCTCAGATGAAACCCTTGCTGAGTTGCTTAACACCCCGACATTTCAAAAATTATTATACCGGCGGCGACAAGCGATCAAACGCTTGGTTCCAGGCTTTAATATTCCGAGGCTTGATCCCAATCGAGGAGCGGGCGACCCATTAAGTCGCGAAGAAGCTGCCGCATACCTTGAGGTAAGTATATCCACACTTAGACGCTTGAGACTGAAAGGCGTCATAGACACCGGCAGCCGGTTTTATGACTGTGTTTACCCCTTCGCCTCGTTAAAGGCATATCGGGACAAAAGGAAAGCACTAAACAGAAAGGGACGGCCCGTAGTTTGAGTCGCCCGATTTACGTCATTCACATGTTTACCCCTTTGGTTACGATTAACGATAGGTCGCGAATGGATTGGCGCAGATGGGGAATTGACCTATGGAACTACGGCAACAGCAAGGCGCGGTAAAATTTATTCCCGCTGATTGGGTTCTGGTCAATCCAGAGGTATGGGGAAGAGTTTAGCGGGACATCTGCGCGGCTTATCCAATTGGTGAGGTCTGGGGAGGATTGGACTTGGTAGGTGTGGCCGATTGAGCCGGTGATTTGCAGGCCCGAATAGGTGTTCAGTGAGAGGCTGGCAGCGGGGATAATCTGGGGCGCATCGGTTGTGATGCTTCTAATGCGCTGGTTTAATGTGTCAGCAACGTAGATAGTGCTTCC
>JAQGPC010000289.1 GCA_028293285.1 Pedosphaera sp. | reverse complement strand
TTATGACATTGATACACCCGTAACGCTTGCGCGGCTTGCCCGGAGTGATATTGATTATCTCACCCAGTCATTAATTCCCAAATACCATCTTTATCTCTCCTTTACCGGCGGGCCCATTTTGGATTGCCTGGAAAAGCAATACGGGTCGCCCATGGCCCGTCCCCTATATTGCTCGGTTGATCCAACGCTCTATTATCCTGAAACCCACACGTTAAAATGGGATTTGGGTTACATGGGAACTTACAGCGATGATCGTCAACCCACACTTGAACGGTTGATACTCGAACCGGCCCGCTCCTGGAGCAAGGGGCGCTTTGCTGTAGCCGGCCCACAGTTCCCGCAAAAGATTAAATGGCCCCGCAACGTCAAACGCACCGTGCATCTTGCGCCCGGCAAGCATCGTGCCTTTTACAACGCCCAAAGATTTACCCTCAATGTCACCCGTGCCCGCATGGTGGAAGCCGGATATTCTCCCAGCGTCCGTCTCTTCGAAGCGGCGGCGTGCGGCACGCCAATCATCAGCGATGATTGGGAGGGGTTGAGCACTTTTTTTCAACCGGGAAGGGAAATTCTTGTCGCGCGGTCCGGCGCAGAAACGTTGGAGTACCTGCGCGAAATGCCGGAAGTAGAAAGACAATTTATTGCAGAACGAGCCCTGGCGCGCGTGCTTGCCGAACACACGGCCGGGCATCGGGCTGCCACGCTTGAGTCATACGTGCAGAATTTGATTTCGAAGGAGAGGCCGCTGGCTGAAGCATCATGAAATTTACAATTTTTGGACTTACCATCAGTTCTTCCTGGGGCAATGGCCATGCCACACTCTGGCGGGGTTTGTGCCGCGCCCTGGTAAAGCGTGGACATCAGATTGTTTTTTTTGAACGGGATACATCTTATTATGCCGCCCATCGAGATTTAGCTGAGCTTAGCGGTGTTCAGCTGATTTTTTATACTGACTGGACCGAAATTCGACCGGTGGCTAAACGTCATCTCGCCGATGCGGACGTAGGCATGGTGACTTCCTATTGTCCGGACGGTATTGCTGCTTCCAGTCTGCTACTCTCTTCGACAGCGCAGCTTAAAACCTTTTATGATCTCGACACTCCAATAACCCTGGAATGTTTTCGCAGTGGCAAGCCGCTCACTTACATTGGGCCCCGTGGATTAGGCGAGTTTGATTTGGTGTTGAGCTACACGGGCGGGATGGCATTGAAACAATTGAAGACACTGCTCGGAGCGCGCAGGGTTGTACCTCTTTATGGGAGCGTTGATCCTGAAGCTCACCGTCCGACCACTCCGGTTAAGAATTATCGCGCAGATCTTTCGTATTTGGGAACATATGCGGAAGATAGACAAGCAGCATTGAATACCCTTTTTATGGAACCAGCCCGTCGGTTGCCACAGCAGCAGTTCATCATTGGGGGTGCGCTTTACCCTGAGAAATTTCCCTGGACCGATAACATTTTCTTTGTCCGCCATTTGCCGCCTGCGGAGCATGCTTCGTTCTACTGTTCGTCAAGAATTACACTGAACGTTACCCGGCAGACTATGGCCCGGATGGGCTATTGCCCTTCCGGACGGTTATTTGAAGCTGCGGCTTGCGGTGTCCCGATTATGAGTGATTCGTGGGAGGGCTTAGACACGTTCTTTTCACCCGGGTCGGAAATCATCATTGCACGCAAAAGTGAGGATGCTTGTGAAGCTTTGGAAATGTCACCGGAGAAACTTGCCGCAATTGCACATGCGGCGCGCGAACGCACCTTGGCACAACACACAGCGGACCATCGTGCGATTGAATTGGAAACTGCTTTGAATATGGCATTCAGCCCGTCGGGAAAAACGCAACTTATGGAGGTTTGATTATGTGGGGCATCATTCCAGCGGCGGGAGCAGGCAGCAGAATTCAACCGCTCGCCTTCTCGAAGGAACTTCTCCCGGTAGGCAGCCGCATTGATGGTGACACTGAACATCCGCGTGCAGTGAGTGAATACCTAGTGGAACGATTGTTGATCGCGGGTGCCCGGAAGCTTTGCTTTGTCATCTCGCAGGGTAAGTCGGACATTTTGGAATATTATGGTGGCAGTCTGGGTGACGCTTCCATTTCCTACGTTGTGCAACCCCGACCCGCCGGTCTTTGTGACGCACTGTTTCGCGCTGTGCCATTGATTCCGTCGAATGAAAGTGTGGCGATTGGCTTGCCCGATACCATCTGGTTTCCTGATAATGGACTTTGCGCGTTGGAAGGAGATGCTCTTTCCTTCCTGCTCTTTCCGGTCAAGCAACCGGAGTTTTTCGATGCCGTTGTCACTGACGAGGCCGGCCGGGTGTTGGAGATTCAGGTGAAAAAACCACACGCGGATTCTTCGTGGATTTGGGGCGCGTTTAAAATGCCGGGGCAGGTTTTTCACGATCTCTTTCAACTCTGGTGCGAGCGGGACCGGCGCGATGAATACATGGGCACACTCGTAAACGCATACATCGCCAAAGGCGGGGTGGCACGCGGGGTTCGTGCCGGGCAAGCCTATGTTGATGTGGGCACACTCAATGGTTATCGCGAAGCCATGAAGCTCTTGAGCCGGAAGCCGCTCGGTATGACCGAATGCAAGAACGAGGCAGGAAAACTTAAGCGCAAGGAGATTTCTCCAGCCGAATGCAAATCGCTGACCCGGAGGAGCAAGACTTACCATTTTCAAGCGAAGGAGGCGCATAGATGAACAGTGTAATTTCAGCGCCATTTTCCAAACTGACTCGTGACCAGATTCAGGAACGGGTCCGGGCTTTGGGTGATTGGTTCCATAATATGGATTTGAACGGAGTTCAAACTGCGCCTAATCATTTCCTGGGAGATTATCCGCGCATCAAATGGCACGGCTTCGCTCAGGCCATCCCCGCTGATCTACACGGGAAAAGTGTGCTCGATATCGGATGCAATGCGGGGTTCTATTCCATCGAGATGAAACGGCGCGGTGCGGCGCGCGTGGTCGGTGTAGATTCGGATGAGACTTATCTGGCCCAGGCGCGGTTTGCGGCCGAAGTGTGCGGCATGGACATCGAATTGCGACAGCTTTCGGTTTACGACGTTGGCGCGCTCGGTGAGAAGTTTGATGTCGTTTTGTTCATGGGAGTTTTGTATCACCTGCGGCATCCCTTGCTGGCGCTTGATCTGATTCACGAACATGTCACGCGGGATTTGTTGGTCTTCCAATCCATGCAACGCGGAAGCAAAGAAGTAGAGCCGCTGAAAGAGAATTATCACTTCTGGCAGACGGATATTTTTAACCAGCCCGGTTTTCCAAAAATGCACTTCATCGAAAATAAATATGCCGGAGACGAGACCAATTGGTGGGTACCCAATCGCGCTTGTTCCGAAGCGATGCTGCGTAGTGCTGGCTTTGACATTCTTACCCAACCCGAACCTGAGGTTTTTATCTGCCGTCACAAGGAATTGAAAAGTGGCTCCCCGGTGATTCCGGCAACAGCCAATGCACAAGGACGCAACAACGGAGTTGCTTGATTGCTTCTGGCGCACAGGAACAAATGACCTTGGTTCCCCTGCTTTCCCGGTTGCCATCATCGTCGCGCATGCGGACGACGAAGTTCTCGGCGTCGGTTCCCAATTGCCAAAATTGCGGCGGGCAAGTTTTGTTCATGTTACAGACGGTTCCCCCAGAAACCCGTGCGACGCAACCCGGCTGGGTTTCCAGACACGTGAAGCTTACGCCGACGCGCGGCAGCGGGAGCTTTTAACCACACTCGCACTTGCCGGGATAAATCCAGCGCAGTCACATATGTTGGGGTTCGTAGATCAGGAGGCGTCGCTCAATCTCTCCGCAATTACTTTGGCGATCATGAAATTAATTCGGCAACTCCAGCCGGAAGTCATCCTTACACATCCGTACGAAGGCGGACATCCCGACCACGATGCGACAGCCTTCGCCGTTCATACCGCCTGCCGCCTGCTGACAAAAGAAGGCACGATTTCACCGGCCATCATTGAAATGACCTTCTATCACAGCCGCGACGGAGCCATGACGGCATCGGATTTTTTGCCCGGCAGTTCCGGAGCCATCACTACGGTGGTGCTATCCGAATTGGAATGCATTTTAAAGCGGCGCCTGTTGGATTGCTACGTCACGCAGCAAATGACGCTGAAACCATTTTTAATGGGCATTGAGCGTTTCCGTCCCGCCCCAGCTTACGATTTTAGACAACCGCCGCATGAGGGACGTCTTTATTACGAATTTTTTGATTGGGGCATGGCCGGCGCATCGTGGAGAAAATTGGCAGAGCAAGCATTGATCACGCTTGGCCTTGAGGAACGTCCATGAAATTGACCGTGCTGAACGTGGCCTATCCATTTGCTCCCGTCGGGCCGGATGCGGTCGGTGGAGCGGAACAGATATTGACACATTTGGACGCGGCACTCACGCGCGCGGGACACGACTCGATAGTCATTGCACAAGAAGGCTCCCGAGTTAGCCGGCATCTGCTGGCGGTTCCTCAGGAGCCGGGCCAACTCAGTGAGGAGAAGCAGCGGCGGATGCAACATCAGCACCGGATCTTCATCGAGTCAGCGTTGCGACAATGGCGCGTCAACGTCATCCACCTGCACGGCGTTGATTTTTACAAATATTTACCGTGCCCCGGGATTCCCACGCTCGTCACTTTGCATCTGCCAGCGACATGGTATCCGCGGGAGGTTTTTTGTTTGAATCGTCCCTCAACCTATCTTCATTGCGTCTCGCGAACGCAGCGGCACGCCTGCCCGCCCTGCAACAATCTGCTGCCGGAGATCGAGAACGGAGTTGCGCTTGAAAGTTCAAACGAATGTCATGCAAAACGACGCTTCGTCGTTGCGCTGGGCAGGGTTTGTCCCGAAAAAGGATTTCACGTTGCGTTGGAGGCCGCGACCCGTGCGCGCATTCCCCTGCTGCTGGTCGGCAAAGTGTATGCCTATGCGACGCATGAATTGTATTTTGAACAAGAGATCAAACCGCGTCTGGGGAAGCTGCATTATTTCATCGGTCCGGCAGGGCTTAAACGTAAGCGACGACTGCTCTCGGCTGCACGCTGCCTGCTCGTGCCGAGCCTGGTAGAAGAAACCAGTTCCCTGGTGGCAATGGAGGCGCTGTCGTACGGAACGCCGGTGGTTGCATTCCCCGTTGGCGCGCTCCCGGAAATTATTGATCACGGCATAACGGGATTTCTCGTCAAGGATGAGGAGGAAATGGCTGCGGCCATCGAAGCGGCCGGAACACTGGATCCCGAAGCGTGTCGTGCAGCAGCCCGAACCCGGTTCTCAAGTGCAAGAATGACCGGGCAGTATTTGCAGCGTTATCAGGAACTCGCGAATGAACAGATTATTTCCGGGATTTACAACGAAGGGCAGAAAGGGACGGCCAGGTATGTTGAGTGAAGTAACCAGAGAGCTTCAGACTGAAGAAATAACGTCATTGAAAGATTTGGAAGAAATTCGAGAAGAATGGTTTGAATTGTTGACCCGCTGTCCAACCGCCACCCCGTTTCAATCTCCTGAATGGCTCCTCCCCTGGTGCCATTGCCTGGGCCCGCAAGAAACGCTGGTGGTGCTGTTCCGCCACGAAGAACGTTTGGTGGGGCTGGTTCCGCTAGTTCTCCGAACAGAACAGTACGAACGGACGCTGTTCCTGAT
>JAQGPC010000273.1 GCA_028293285.1 Pedosphaera sp. | reverse complement strand
GAAATCGATAAAACCTTCGTGATAAAGCTTCATTTCCACCGAAACCCCCAGCCCCGATTTATTGCCAGTAGCTTTCCACGTATCGAACACTGCGCCTGAGCCCGTCTTCGCAAAAGACAAGTTCAGCGCCTGAAAAGCTTTCGCATAATCCTCCTTGGTGCTGACAATATCTCCATCTTCTCTTTTTTTCTTTGGCCCAATTATCAAGTCCCATGTCAATTGGCCTGCTTTTTTTCCAGCGACGGTCAATTCAATCCCGTTGGTGACCGCTGCAATCGAAATCAATTTTGGTGAATTACCTGTCGTCGCCTGAAAAGAAAGTTCCTTTTGCCCGTTTGCTGGAATGTCTGTGATAAAAACGGTATTAGAACCGTCCTGTTGAACAGGCTCGCCGTCACTCAAGCTGGCTACTGATGAGAATGCCTGGCGAATGGTGACGGGAAGATGAATGGCGTAATCCTGATGATTCACCAACCGGATGGAGCCTTCAGTTTCAGCGGCCCAGCAAGGCAACTGGAGGAAAGCCACGCTGAACAGAACAGCAAAAATAAATCCTGTTAGTTTTCTAATAGCAGCAGCATTCAGATTGTGCATAATAATTATAGTCCGCTGGTGTCAGGGTTTTCGCCTGATTCATAAGCAACGCCATCAAAGATGACGTGTTTCGCTTTGGCAAGGTTACTGACACCGTCGAGCGGCGAGTGGCGCGTCAAAATGAACCGGCTCAAATAACCGGACTTGATGCGCCCGAAATTTTCTTTGTAACCAAGCCGGTTCGCGCTATTGCCGGTGGCGGCATTGACGACCGCCAACGACGGCATGCCCGCGCGTTCCATCAAATGCAGTTCGTTGAGAAAACCGGTCGCATGGGCGACCCCAACCGACCCGGCATCGCTTCCGGCAATGATCTGCACGCCCATTGAGTAGGCTTTCACCAGACTGGCGGCGTGCTGGTCGAGGATGCGTTGAAGATTGGCAACGATTCCGGCATCCCAGCCCATCAGGTCGGCATGGTCCACCTGCTCTTGCACTGGCGCGAATGTCGGGACCCACGCAATTTGACGGTCACGCATCCGCGCCAGTTGATCTTCGCGAATAAAGAAACCGTGTTCCACCGAATCCACGCCCCCTTCGATCACGCGCTCAATCCCTTTGTCGCCGGAAGCATGCGCGAAGGTTTGTCTGCCAAAGGATTTCGCCGCCGTGACCAACGCAGAAATTTCCTCGGTAGTCATTTGCGGTTCGGTGGTCACCGCGCCTTGTTTGAAATTAATGATGCCGGTTGGAATCAACTTGATACGATCAGCGCCCGCTTTAACACGGCCTTCCACGCAGGCATGCGGCGACGGATAATTCTCCATCGGCTCACCCATGAAACTGCCGTAGCGCCCGGCGTGATGAATCGCCGCGCCGGGACTATCGAGATACGGCATCAAGAGGCGATTGCCGCTCACGTAAAGTTTGCTCAATGCCAGACCGACGCCATCTTTGTCACCAGCATCACGCACAGCCACTACTCCAAGCCGGACAATTTTTTCCAATCGCGCGCAGGCCGCTTGCAACAACTCAACGGGCGTTTGTTTCAAGTAAGTAGCGCGTTTTTCGATGTTTAGCTCGCCTCCTTCAAGAAATAAATGGGCATGGGCTTCAATCAACCCCGGTAGCAAGGTGAACTCAGGCAAATTTAAATCCGGTTCGCGTTGGCCGGGATTTAACAACTCGCCAGGAGGTGAGTTTTGCGCATCGCCGACGAAAAGAATCTGTTTTGCGTCATAGACAACGTGCGCATCGCGGAGCGGCTGCGAGCTAACACCATCAAGCAACGTACCAACGCGCAGCCAGACGCGACGGTCATTGGCGACGGCGGGAATTGAAATCTGTTTGGTAGTCATTAAAAAATTTTGCGAGACAATTAATGATATGGAGCGCGGCGTTTACGCCGCTTCAATGTAAAATCTCGAAATCCCCGCCAGACATCGCATTGATTGCCCACATTGAAGCGGGCTAAAGCCCGCGCTCCTAGTGCTGTTCCGCCTCTGCCATCGCCTCATTGCAAATCGCCATGATGGCTTCGGCTTGGCGAAAGCCGGAGGTCTCGCTGGATTCGCCGGGCTGTTGGCGACCGATTTCGAGCGCGGCGCGGAGTTTGCCGACAAGCGGATGATCCGGCGGCAAGGGCCCAGGAGTTTTCTCGGGGTTGGCCAGCGCGTAATCCAAGCCGACTTCCATGCCAAGCGTCAGGTACGCTTTTTCCAGTTCTTCGCGAATACCCTTCGGCGTGCCCCACGCAAAGTTGGAAAGGCCCACCACCATGTGAACGCCTTTCAAATCTGGATCGGCGCTCATCATGCGCATCGCGTCTAGGCCGATGTTAACCAGCCCGTAAGTATCGGCACCGACGGGCGCAAGGCCGGGATCGATGATGATTTGATCGTTGGTACGACCGGCCTTGGTGCGGAGCAATTCCACAAAATGTTTCGCGGCGGCGTAGGCATCATTCGGGTTAAGGCATTGCGCCGGACCGCCGGGGGTGAATTGTTCGGAAGCCATCACAATAGCCAGCGTGTCGTAATGCTTCACCAATTCGAGCATCTCATCGAGGTGTTCGCGCGAGGCGGCCAGGGAATTCACGATGGGCGCGCCGCTCTTTTTGCGATCGTAAAATTTGAGGGCGACTTTGTGATAATCCACGGACGGATTATCGAAGCTGATGGGCGTGGAAGTGGCTTCCTGAATCGCGGGAATAAGGTCAGGCAAAAATGCTAGCATCTCTTCCTTGCGCACTTGAATGCGTTGCGTGCCATCCACGTTCAAAGTGAGATAGGTCGCGCCTAAATTGGTTTGGATGCGAGCGAGATTCTGATAACCGGCAACATCGCGCGCGGTAAAAGCCTCGCGGGCGCGGGCATAGGAATTATTGATCAACTCACCGATGATATGGAGTTTCTTTTCGCTCATGGATTACACTTTCAATTTTGAAGTTGCTTCAGTGGCCAGCGCGTCAGGCCTCGGTTCAACAGTTGGTTGCGCCTGCCGTTTTGCCGCGTGGTCGCGACCGAGCCAAAAATTCGCCCAGGCCGAGGTGCCACGCAGTCCCTGATTTTGTACGACGGGCGCATGTTCAAGCAGGTGCTGCTCTTTGCCATCGTGCTTGAGGCGTTCGTAGGCGCGCAGCCAGATGCAATCGCCGTAGCCATCCACTTCGCAACGTCCCTCACGCGTGCCGCCGCATGGGCCATTGCGCTGGTTTTTGGCGCATTGCGATTCCGGGCAAAGAAAGGCAATGTCCGGCAGCGAGCAATCCCCGCAATCCTTGCACTGAAACATGACTGCTTTGCTTACATGCTCCAACGCCCGCATCGGTTTCGGCCCCTGCATCGGATCGGCGGCATTCCGGCAAAGGTTCGCTCCAGCTTTTGCCAGCGCACTCCCTCGCGTGAACATGAGGTCGTGTGTCCATTTGGACAAATAATACGAGAGCCCGACATGTTTTGAAGGCTTGGCAGGATTAGGATTTCTTGCACTCGCGTCGGCCAAACCCGTCGCCGGATTGTGCGCATAGAAGAAAAATTCGCCAGGGCGCGAGAAATTTATCTCGCGCGCGAATTGTTTCCAATCATCGGTGGAAAAGCTTTTCTCAATCTCTAAGATTTTTTCAACTGCTGCAAAATTATGCACCCCGCCGAGATACGCGCCACGATAACCCAACCCGCGATAGATGGCCATTTGCTTCGCCGCAAATTCGTAGAAGAATGCCTTGCCGCCATCAGTGGACTGGCTTTGTTTCCGGCAAATTTCCAGCAACAGCAAAGGCAAAACCACGCCGGGGATTTTTCCTTCCGCAAAAATTTCCGCAACGCGCGGGTTCAACAGGTAAACGTTGCCGATGAGCGGCGTCTGCGCCATCTCGTGGCGGTCCATGTAAACCCGCAGTTCGCTGGTTTTCCGTGAATCAAATCCAATCTGGTTGATGATGAATTGCGCGCCGCACTCGACCTTCTTCGTCAGCTTGAAGTATTGCGGCATCACTTCGCCTTCGAGCAGCTTGTAATTCGTGGTGACCGCACCAATGCAGAACTGGGTTTTCTCGTGCTGTAATTTTTTGCGATTGCCCTGGGCATCCTTGGGATCAAAACCCTGGTTCATCTGGTTGAGCATCGAGATCAATCCGACTGAATCGATATCGAACACCGGTTTTGCCAAACCTTCATTGCCCGCCACCGGATAATCCCCCGTCATCGCGAGAATGTTATGGAACCCTTCACTATTTAGCAGCCAAGCTTCGCTCTCTAGGCCGTTTCGATTGAGGTCTTTGCACGTCAGGTGAATGACGACTTCCTTGCCGGCGTAGAGGATGGGCTTGCCGAGCGCGGTGGGCGCCAGTTGCGGGTTGCCCCCGGCATTGTCCGTGATGGAAATCCAGTCGATGTTCGGACAATCAACGAGTTGATTGGCAAAGGTGCGCGCTTTGATCGCGTTGCGCTCGGCCATCGAACCGCGCACGGAAACTAATTCGGTCCCGATAAGAAACCGGGAGGTCTGAAAAAGTCTTTCATGCAAGGTCTGCATCGGTTCATGGCACGGAAATCAACGTTGAGTTGGCGTCGTCACGGAAATTTGGCTTCCAATTCCTTCTTCACAGCTTCGGCGACTTCGTCGGGCGATCCGGCGCGTATGGCTTCCTCGCCCCAGCGCAGATGGGTCATGTAAGCATCTCCCGAAGTGAAACCTTGTTTCTGTGCCGAGGCATCAATCATCTCAGCGAAGCGTGTGGGCAAACTCACTTTCACTTCATCGAAATCGTCCCAAGCTTTAATTTCCGAAGGGAGATCCTGCCAATACAGAACCTGGTATTTCGACTTGGCATTCGGATCCTTCGTTCTGGCTGCGGCTCGTTCTGCGATTACCGTCGCAGCAGCATCCAGCTTGTTCTTGAAAGAAGGTGGTACGCCTTTACCGACAAAATGGAGGAATAAATCAACGGCACTGGAAGCATCCGCCCCGTAACCGTCCGCGCCGATTTCATCCGCGTACATCTGGCTGATAGGTGCACCACCAATTGCCATCTTGATATGGCCCAGACCCTTTTCTTCAAAGCCATCAATGACCGTTTTCATATAGGTCATCGTTGTGGTGAGCAACGCGCTCATGCCGATAATGCTGGGCTTGTGCAACTCGTAAGCAGCCAGAAATTTCTCGATGCTTTGATCTACCCCGATGTCATACACTTGAAAGCCCGCGCCCTCGGCCATCATGCACACCAGGTTTTTGCCTATGTCATGCAAGTCACCGCGCACCGTTCCCATGACGAGAACTCCGGCCGGCACCACATCGGAATCCTTCGCGGCCAGCAAGGGTTTGAGTACGCCCATCCCAGCTTTCATCGCTCGGGCGGCGATCAACACTTCCGGCACATACAGGATGTTATATTTGAAGTCCTCACCGACGACGCTCATCCCCGCGATAAGCCCCTCGGTCAAAACTTCCTTGACGCTCCGGCCTTCCGCCAGCGCGTCCTTGGTCATCTGTTCGACTTCCTTGGCCTTGCCTTCGTAAAGGCATTGATTCATTAAAGCGTAATCTGGCATCGCAGTTCCTCTTTTGATTTAGGCGGTCACACGGCTGCCGTTGAATTCCGCCAGCGCCTTGAGCATGGCTTCGATGTTTTGTTTCGGCATGCCCGGACTGGTGCCACCGCCGACGGAAAGAATCATTCCGCGATCGCCGCCTTTTTCGAGAACGTCCAGCGTCGCTTCACGGACTTCCTTGACCGTGCCACGCACACCGACTTCAAGCGGATTCACATTGCCCATAAGGCACATGCGGTCGCCCACACGGTCCTTCACTTCGGCGATGTCCGTTTGCTTGCCCCAGTTCAATACGTTAAAGCCGGCATCGGGGAGATAATCCAAACAGGCCTGAACTTCCGCATCGTTGTGATACAACTTCACCCAATCTTTGGGAAAGGCGTCACAGATACGCTTGAGATATGGGTGACAGAATTCTTTGTAATGGTCTTCATTCACGAAACCGACAATGTCATCCAGAATGAAAATGCCTTCGACGCAGTTGCCAATCGCTTTATGCTGCGCCTTAAGCCAGTCAATGATGAGGCGCGTGCTCAGGTCGAGAAGCTTGTGGGCCCATTCCGGCTTTTCCACGAGGTCAATCATCAGGTCGGTCGTGCCGCGAACGAAACCCGCCGTGCACATTGGCCCGCGGGACGTGACCATTGGCATGATGTAGCCGGCATCGAACACGCGTTGCTTTTGCATGCGAATGCGATGCAAGGTCATTGCCATGAAGGCGTCATTCTCTACTTCGTATTCGGGAAATTTCTCGATGTCCTCAATGTGGAACAGCGTGTGGTATTCGCTGGGAGTATTGTCCGACCAAAATTTGATCTTTGAGCCGAGCGCGGAGGGCTCGGCGGCCATGCCGTATTCCATCCACCATCCAGGAACCCAGATGATGTCCGGAAATTCCTGGTGAATTTTCAAATGCGATTGGAACCAGATTTCCGGGTCGAGATAAAAATCCATGTGCTTCACCCCCACATGACCCGGAATCCACGGACTGTCCACAATCATGGCCATCGGCACCTTATCCAACTTTTCCATCCGCGCCGCCCGTTTGAAAATGTCCCACTGTTCAGGTCTCATAAAATTATTCTGACGATTGTTGTAAAAAGTGATTTTCGACGGCCATTTTCCATCAACACATGGTGCAAAGCCAGTTAATTTGACGACGGTGCAACATGTATTAGAACACTTTTATACTATGGTTTCCTAATGGTTTAACGTTTAACCGGATTGACGTCAAGGCAGCAGATTAATCCCTGAATTGTCGAATTTACCTTTATGAAGACTCGTCGCTCAGTGCGAGCTCACGTTCCGCAGTCTGGTTGGGGCACTCAGATCCTTTTCTTTAGGAGAAGATAGCACCTTGTATTTTTTAGCTTCAAGAATTAACACCCAATCATGATCCTTTCCTGAAGGGGCCGGAAAAATCTGCGAGCCAGACGCATCAGCCTTGATGATTTTTGGAACGGTCTTCGCACCTGTCACCGGGTCGAAGTAAGCGGCCCAGTATGTTGTATGTTGGCCAAGATTATCCACCACGATGGGATTATTTTCCGGCACATAGATGACGCGCACGACTCCGGGAATGCCCGCCGATTGCGGCCCATAGACACCGCTGTTGTCCGACGAATCAATTGATCCCCACGGGCCGTCGCCATACTTGCCAATGACCATGGCCTTCTCCCACGAACTATCGTCAAAGCTCTTGGAATCCCAACCGGCAGCTTCACTCTTGGCCGCAAACCAGGATGCGTCTGAAACTAGTTTCAAAGATTCACCATCTGCAAAACAAATTTCCAGATGCGCGATCATCCCAGCAGGGTTGGCGGTAGTGGCAGGCATATTTTCTGCCGTGATGGCGAAAACATTCGTGCCCGCTTTAAGCAGACGTGCAAAGTCATTGAATTGCTTGCCGGTCTTCCAGGTATCTGTACCCGCGTTGGAAGCGCCGACAGTTTCACCGTTCACTCGCACGGCAAATTGATCATCGGCGGAAACGCGCAATTGCGCGCTCTTGATTTTCTTGTCTTCAGGCAAAACAAAGGCGCGGCGGAAAAATCTTTTTCCCACTGGGGCATCCTGGGCTGGATTTCCTTCCGGATACCAAATCCATTGCGAACCTTCCAGACTCAACGAAGATTTGCCAGAGAACGTCGCCCACTCGGGATGCGATTGGAAATTCTGCCATGGGTATTGCTCCAGCAATTTTTTGCCGAGGCCAACCTGGCGCGAACCACCCAAGTTCATCGCTTCATCCCATGGAATTTTTCCATAACCGAAGCCTCCGTTGTGATGCGGCGACGGGCCGTGGGGATCATTCTGCCGGTTTACCTGCCAGATGCCGTTGGCGCCATAAGTATGGCCAGCTGCGCCGTTCATCATGCAGAGCCAGAACATCCGACGTGTCCACTGGGTGGGGAGATTGTCACTCAACATTTCAAAGCTCGCTTCGCCATCGATCACAGGCATCACCGGTTGATCGGCATACGATTCACGCACGGTATTGACGGTCGGTGCCACTGCGTCGCGCTGACCGTGCGGCGTTTGCAACATATCAACGTCAATCAGCGAGAGGTCATCCATGGTATGACGCGCGCTCAAGCGTCCCAGCCCTGTCGGATGAATGGTGATGAGCCGGTGAAATGGATCGGTGGCACGAAGGTAACGTGTGACTTCCGTCCAATCTTTTACCTGCTTGCGGTCGTCATAGGGAAATCCTTTGGCAAGATACCAAGGCAAATTGGCTTCACCTGCGGTGCACCAAACCACCGGTAACGCACCGTAGCGCGCGACCAAGTAGCGCCAATGTGCCTCGGATTTTTCAACGCCCATCCATTGCATGAAATATCCCCATGCGCCCACAATGACGGGCGTGAAACCTTGATCAACCAAGTAAAGCAGTCGCTTGTCGGCGGCATCAAAATATTCCGGGCGAATACTGGAATAATTTGTCGTCCACGGAAAGCCTCCCTCATTCGCACCATGCTCGGCAAACGGATGCATGTCCGGGAACAGTCCCGCGACGAGTTGAATCACATTGAAACCTTTTTCCTTCCGGTCTTGCGCGAGCTTTTGCACATCTTCCGGCCAATGCAATCGGGCGGAAAGCCCCATCCACCAAGTATCGCCCATCCAGAAAAATGGTGTGCCATCGTTGTATTCCATGAAGCGACGGTTGGCGGACAATTTTATCGGGCCATGTGCATAGAGTGGATTTTTTCCAGTATAAGGTTTTATCTCGACCTTGCCGGTGATGCCTTGAAGTCCCTGGTCTTTTGTCTCTGAACATTCGCTATGGAACCGATGGATTCCAGTCACGGGCGAGGCGTAACGCACTTTCCACAAATTTGTCCCCGCCCAGAAAGCTGGTACGCGGAGTTCGTGTCCTTTGGGATCAACGAACACTACGTCAAGCGTCACTTGGTTGAACGGATCAATGTAGGATTGTTTGGCCGTGAACGTTAGTTCGACCATGACATTGGCTTCGGTTTTCGAGACGGTTTCCTTCGCAGGGACGACCAACGCGGACGCGGCCATAATGAACAAGGCCAGCAGCCAGATTCGCCACGAATGGGAATTAATATTTTTCATAAAGATCTTCCTATTTAAATTCTCCGAAACCAAATGCCTTCGTCAGGAAAGTGAAGGCAATTCCACCTTTTTCATCGACCTCGACAAATTCGGTAATTTGTTTGTCCCACTTGGCGAGAATGGGATCCTGCCGGCTGCGGTTCCAATGTTCCTCACTGGGCGCGGCGGCGAATACAAACAACCGCCCGCCATCGCGGTAAATAGCCATGCTCACCTGGTTGGCGCGCATCCCCTCCGCGATTTCCGGCCAAAGCTGATCGTGCGCCAGTTTATATTTCTCGTAAGCGCCGGAGCGCAGCGTCATCGCGAGTCCAAAAGTGAACATAGAAGGTTTGAGACGATTAAATTTCAGTTTTTGTTCATCCGCGCGACATGTTCTTACGGAGAAAATCGCGGAGCAAAATGGTTTCCGAAAGATTGTCCACTTCGTTGCAATGCTCCCAATCCACCCACACATATTCAACCCCGACGTAGCCGCGATAGTTGGCCTTCTGCATCGCGCGCAACACCCGGGCGTAATCAATCGTGTTGTGTGGAAACGCGGTCTGCAAACGACCTTTGCGCGCACCCCGGGCATGAAAATGCGACGCGTGGGCAACGAGCGGTTCGGCGGCGCTGTCCGGCAATCCGTCCCGGGTAAAGTGCGTGTAATCCAACGTCAAAGTCAGGCCGGGCACGTCACGTACGAGGCGTAGCGCCGCTTTGGGATTGGGAACGATGGAGCCCACGTGGGCTTCAATGCTGAAGGTAATGCGCTGTTGCTTTGCCTGCTCGACACGCCACGCCAGTTCGTTGCAAGTGCGTTGCCAGGAAGCGTCCGGCTTTTCGTCGTCGAAACAAACTCCGGGCAGTGTCGTAACATGCTTCGCGCCACAGGCAGTGGCATAATCCAACGTCTGCGAAAACCAATCGCGGGCGCGACGGCGCCGTGCGGCCTTGGGATGATTGATGGCGTAAGGAATAAAACTTGGGTTCATCTGGAGAAACACGTCGGCGCAACGCAAGCCCCGGTCGGCGAGCTTGCGGCCAAGTATTTTTCCAGATTTAGCGGCGGACTTGAACTCCTTTGAAGGCCACAAATGCGAGCGGCCTTCAAACAATCCAATGTCGATACCGTCGAACTCCAGCATGGCAATCAAATCCAACACGCGGTCATGTGACAATAAAGGAAACGCAAAATCAGCGCAGGCGAGTTTCAACTTTGATTTCATAGCGGTTCCATGAATTTTGTTTTGCCCGGATGTTCCCACTCAGCCGCTGTTAAATAACCGCCGTCAACCACCAGCGATGTCCCGGTGACTCCGGCAGAGTCTTCACATGAAAAATAAAGCACCGCCTTGGCGATGTCTTGCGCCGTCAAGCGCACGCCCATGGGCACACGACGCAGACGATTTTGCAACGCGGCCTCCGGGTCTTTGTTCATGTTCAGATGTTCGCGCAACATCGGCGTGTCTGTGATGCCGGGGCACACGCAATTGCAACGCACACCATCAGCAGCGTAATCAAGCGCAATGGATTTGCTCAACATCATCACCGCCCCTTTGGAAGCGGTATAAGCAGGCGTGGAACTTTGGCCGATGAAGCTTCCGACCGAACCGATGTTGATAACGTAACTGCGCGGATTTTTTTTCAGGTATGCGATGCCATGCTTAATAGACAGGAAGATCGCCTTGACGTTAATACCCATTAACTTGTCCCAATCGGCTTCGGCTAATTCATGCAGCAGCTTGACTTGCACGATTCCAGCGCAATTCACAATCGTTTGCAGTCCGCCAAATTCCTTAACGGTCTGCTCTATCGAAACGCGCACAGCAGCTTCGTTGCTCACATCGCACTCAATGAAGATTGCACGACCACTTTCTGCGCGAATTTGTTCCGCGATGGCCAATCCCTTGGCGGTCTGCACATCAACCAAAACGACGGCGGCACCCTCTTTAGCGAACAATCGCGCAATGGCTTCACCCATACCGGAGGCAGCACCGCTGATCCAAGCCACTTGATTTGCAAGTCTGGTATTCATTTCATTTGCAACTTTGCCTGGCTTTGTAATTCATAAATTGTTTATTATCTCTGGTTGAAAATTTTATTGTGCGCCGTGGGTGAAGCTTTCCCTGTCCAGACAAGGAAATGCCTAAATATCCAACTAATTGCATAGTCGTTTCAACTTTTTCTGAAACCCTGGCAGTTCGAACACTTCGGGATTCACCATGCCGAGCGGTTTATTGCCGAGCGAAAGGTCCACCATTACCTGGCATGCCGCGTGGCCAATGTCGCGGAATAATTCGTCCGTCCACGCAATGCTGTGCGGCGCGAGCAATACATTATCCAGTTCGCCGAAGCGATGCGACGTGATCACTGGCTCCTGCGCGAAGCAATCGAGCGCCGCTCCGGCAATCCGGTGCTGCTTGAGCGCATCGTAAAGCGCGTCTTCATCCACAATGCCGCCGCGAGCGGTGTTCAGCAGGTAAGCGTCAGGCTTCATCACCGCCAACTCGCGCGCGCCGATAAGACCGCGCGTTTTTTCCGTCAACGGACAGTGAATGGAAACGAAGTCGGCTTCCCGGAGTAATTCATCCAGATTGACCAGACGCACACCGGCCTTGGATGCCATTTCGTCGGTGGCAAATGGATCGAACGCGAGTGGCGGCTTCATGCCAAAGCAACGCAGCAATTCAATTGCCTTGCGCGCGATGCCGCCAAGGCCAATCACCCCCAACGTGCGGTCGCGCAATTCGCGGCCCATATACTTGGAGCGTTCATCCCATTGGCCGGTGCGCACGAGTTTGTCTTTGATGTGCATGTTATGGCTCAGTGCAATCATCCAGCCGATGGTCGCTTCAGCCACGGGACGGTCCACCGCGCCGGTGGTGATGGTCACAAGCACATCAGCCTCCGTACAGGCTTTCACATCCACCGAATCGTAGCCAACGCCGAACCGCGCCATCACCAGGAGATTCTCCGCTTTCGAAACGCTTTCCGCCGTGACCGCAGGCGTCAATACAATCACCCCTTGCGCGTCGCCGATCTGGTCGGCGCTGATTTGCTTGCAATGCTCCTTAAAAACACGCTTTTCGATATGTGGATATTCCGCAAGCACCGACAAACCGATGTCGCGGTACTTTGGCGTGCCAGTACCGTCATAAAAATCGGCGGTGAGCGCTACGTTGAAAGTTTGTTTCATGCTTGCGAAAATTAAAACCAGATGTGGTGCGGCGGCTTTGCGCCCAGCGCGGTAAAAGCGGTATTGACTGATCGGATCATCATTCCGGCATCCGAACCAAGCCCGATAAGGTTAAAACCTTGGTCGCGTCGCAGGCAGGCATTTGCCGGGTCCAGGCTCATTATGCCCGAACCAATGCCACGTTGTCGCGCGCGCGCGCGCAGATTCAGAATCAGCTCGGTCATGCCCGGTCCTTCCCATTCGCCCAAATGTCCGTAACTGGCAGAAAGGTCTGCTGGTCCGAAGAAAATTAATTCCAATCCCGGCACAGCCAAAAGGTCGTCAAAATTTTCCGCAGCCTCGCGCGTTTCAATCAGCGGGATTATAAGCGTCTGGCTGTCGGCTGCCTGCAAATATTCGCGGAAGGCCATTCCCCATTTCACTGCGCGCTCACCGCCCACGCCGCGCAATCCGCCCGTCGGATAACGGCCATACCGCATTCCCAGTTCAAGTTCCACCCGTGTACGAATCAACGGCAATAAAACGCCATGCGCGCCAATGTCCAACGCGCGTTTGATCATGCTTTGGTGAAGTTCTGGCACGCGAACGAATATTGCAGTCTCCGTTCCGCGCACGGCGCGGACATGCTCCATCACTTCGCGCCAATCGAGGTGGCCGTGTTCCATGTCCACGGTCACCCAATCCAGCCCCATGGTAGTGGCAATCTCGGTGATGCTCGGACTTTCCAGCGTTACCCACAGTCCAAAAACTGGTTGGTTCGCGGCAATTTTTTGTCGAAGTTTTTGTATCGCGGGAATTTTCATTTGGCAGGAAGTTCGGGGGCAGAGGAAGCTGTTTTTTTAATAGAATGTGATAAATCAGCAGATGGCGTGCTTTCCTTGGCAAGGTAATTCCCATAGCCGATGACGACCGTGGACGAGACCAATACGAACAATCCCAACCGCATCAACCAATGCGTCCGCTTGCTGACTCCTTTCCATTCGGAAAGATAAACGCCGAGTAATGTTCCAAAAATAATGATGCTGGCCATGTGCAATGTCCAACTGGAGAAATCATACCGGCCCATCTTCGTGGTGCCCATGCCGTAGAAGAAAAATTGGAGATACCAAAGCGTTCCTGCTACAGCGCAAAGAATGTAATTAACGAGTAATGGCACGCGCTCGGTGCGTACTTGATTGGTAGCAGCCGGGGTAATGACGGCCTGACTAATTTTACCCGAACTGGAATGAGCCTCCTCACGTCGGCTGTTACCGGAATTCTCTGGCACCGCAACTTGTTCGATTCGCTTAAGATAATCACCACCTGTTTTGTTACGTAGATTCAAGAAAATGCACCAGATGAAATTTGTTGTGAACCCACCGGCTAAAATGATGATGAGCACTGGCAGATTTTTCCATAAATCAGAAGCGCCATTGGTCACAGCAAGTTCGGCAATGGGCTTTCCCGCCGCAAAACCGTACGACATGCACGCGCTCATGATGCCGCAAAAGGTTGCGACCCATACCCCTTTCTTGAAACTGAATTCCTTGATGCTCGCCGTTTTTTCCTTTTCCGGCACTTCCCGTTCCTTGGCGATGCCCGCAAAACCGCTGATAACAATGCCCAACAAACATACCATCACGCCGCCCATCACGACGAGGCCGGAAGTGGTCTTGATGACGCCCGCGAATTCCCCGTTAAAAATAGGCGGGAGCAGTGTGCCAAAGGCCGCGCAGTAACCGAGCGCCATCGCCGTGCCGAGCGCGAAGCCGAGGTAACGCACCGTGAGGCCAAATGTCGCACCGCCAATTCCCCACAACATTCCGAACACGAAACTCCAGAACACGCTCTTGCCGGGCGCATGAGTCAAAGTGGTCAGGAGATTGGGCACCGCGAGCAAGGCAATAATCCACGGCACGACAATCCAACTGAACACGCCACCGACGATCCAATAGCTTTCCCATGCCCAATGTTTCACCTTGCGATACGGCAAGTAAAAAATTGCGGACATCAGCCCGCCGATGGCATGAAGTAAAACACCGAGTGGAGGATTGGGAAGCATATCAAAAATTATGGCTTTTGTTTTTCCAGGATCATGCCAGTGGGCGCGCGACGGTTTGGTTGCGGAGATAATCCGCAAGCGTTTCCGGTCCGAGCACACCGCCACCGCAACCACTCAAGTTGCAGCCACCATAAGGCATGCCGTGCGCAAAGAGATTATGCGCGTTAATCCAGCTATTCCCCGCGACCAGTCGCTCGGCCACGCGATTGGCGCGTTCCAAGTCGGCACTCCAAACACTGTTAGCGAGGCCGTAGGCGGAACTGTTGACGAGTTCGATCCCCTTGTCTTCGTCGTTAAACTTCATCACATAAGCGATTGGCCCAAAAATTTCTTCGCGGGCGCAGACGTTGTCTGGTGCGCCGGTCATCAATGCAGGTTTGACATAATAACCTTGCTCGTAGCCTTTGACCTCAGCATGCCCACCTTCAAGCAGGAGTTTCGCACCAGTCTTCATGCCTCGATCCAGATAGCCCATCACGCGCATGCGTTGCTTTTCACTGACCACGGGCCCGATGTTCGTCTCCGGATTTGCGCCGTAACCGATCTTCATTGCGGCCAGCGTGGAGGTGGCTTTTTTCACGAAGGCATCATGAATTTTTTCATGCACCAGCCAACGTGTGGCTGTGCAGCATACCTGCCCCGCATTTAAAGTCACGGCACCGGCAAGCGCTTCCGCGACGGCATCCACATTTACATCGTCAAAAATCACCGCAGCACCTTTGCCGCCAAGTTCCAACTTTACCGGCACAAGATTTTTTCCACACGCTTCCGCGATGAGACGCCCTACTTCCGGCGATCCGGTGAACGACATGCGCTTGATGCCAGTGTGACTCGCCAACGCCGCACCCGCTGTATGACCAAAGCCGGTGACGACATTAATGACGCCTGCCGGAACACCCGCTTCTTCCGCCAACTTCGCAAAGTAAAGCGTGGAAAGCGGCGTGTCCTCGGCAGGTTTGATGACGACGGTATTGCCGGCCGCCAGCGCAGGAGCGACGCCCCAACCCACCAGCAGGAATGGAAAGTTCCAGGGAAAAATAAATCCGCAAACGCCATAAGGAACGCGTACCGTGCGTGCATCAAAGCCCGAGATGGCAATCGGCTCGCGGCGGCGTGTTTGCACGGCGAGATCGGCGTAGTAACGGAAAGTCTGCGCGGCGTGCGGCACATCAAAGGCGGCGGCCTGCCCACGCGGTTTGCCGACATCGAGCGATTCAATTTGCGCGAGATTGTCCGCATGTTTGGTAATAAGATCGGCCAGACGATGGAGAATCACGGCGCGGTCGTTGGCAGGCATCGTGGCCCAACCGCTTTTTTGAAATGCTTTCTGCGCGGCAGCAACGGCTGCGCCTACATCCGCAGCATCACCCTCAGCAACTTTGGCGAGCACTTTCCCCTCGCCCGGATCGCGCGTTTCGAAAGTCGCTCCACTTTTGGCTTCAACCCACCGGCCATCGATGAACATCTTGAGTGGCTGGGTCGCGAGAAATTTGGTCACTTCGGGATTTAGTGGCGTCATAATAATTGTAACGTTGCATCACCGCGCCATGGGACAATCGTTTCCAAGTTGATCCACAATGGGGCTTAGCCAGATTTTATACCAAAAACTTCGATCAAGCCAAATAGACAAATTGATACGTTTGGTGGACTTTTTGCACACACATAAAATACGTTATAAATTCAGATTTAACTTTAAAAACTAAGGTTCTTCACAACTTTAAATTGTTGTAATGGATTTTTTGCACACTTGAACAGTGTACCCTTAAACCGCTAGATTTGCCGCATGACCACTGCGCCCGATACCTACTTCCGCTATTTTCCGGCCAGTCCGATGGATGAAGATTGGGGTATTTATGTAACCACTGCTGGCTACGTCAAAATTGCGCCAGGTGCTGAATATCCCCCGCCCGGTCATCCCAAGGGCTATGCCTTCGATTGGCAGCACGGACGCATGCTTCATGAGTTTCAACTTCACTACATCACCCGCGGCGGTGGATCGTTCGAATCAGAAACGGGCGGACGCAAACACATCGAAGCCGGAAGTATTTTCCTGCTCTTCCCCGATGAGTGGCATCGTTACACTGCGCACAAGAAAACCGGCTGGCACGAATACTGGGTTGGGTTTGGCGGCGAATATGCCACGCGTTTGCTTCGCAAGGGTTTTCTGTCTCCGCGCACGCCGGTGCTCAAACCGCGCGAAGAACACGCATTGCTGGATCTATTCACTGGCATGGTCGGGGAAATGCGCGCGGAACGAATTGGCTTCTCCCAAATCCTCGGCTCCACGACCGCACTCATGCTGGCCATCGTCCACGCCGCGACCCGGGCCGGTGGCCGCGTAGACACGCACACCGAAGCCGTCATCCGCAAAACGAAGCTGCTCCTGCACGAACGTCTGGAACAACCCATCGAACTTGAACAACTGGCCAATGAACTGCACATCAGTTCCGCGTGGTTGCGCCGCAATTTCCGCCATCATACCGGGCTCACGGTGCATCACTACCACCTGCAACTTCGCATCAATCGCGCAATGCACCTGTTGAGCGGGACGCCTGCCACCATCAAGGAAATCGCAGCACAAACCGGCTTTGAAGACGCCCACTATTTCTCGCGCGTTTTTAAAAAGAAGACCGGCAGCAACCCGGAAACGTGGCGGCAGCTATACCAGGCCCGGCGCACACGCTTTATTCGTTAGAGCAAAAACGGCATCAAGGCTGGGCACGCCTTTCAGGTTTAATTTGTCAGGTTGGGTAAACTTCCGGTGAAACGTTTGAAGCTAATGAATCAAGCTTCTTTCTTTACCAAATGCCAAAAAATAGAGATGCTTGTTTATTCACCAGTGAAACCGCATTTTCTCCAACTCTCTCGCGGTGCCCGTCGCGCATTTACCTTTATTGAGTTACTGGTGGTGATTGCCATTATTGCGATTCTGGCTGGATTGTTGCTGCCTGCGTTGAGCAAAGCCAAAGGCAAGGCGCA